>NZ_JACJOD010000068.1 GCF_014695385.1 Trichocoleus sp. FACHB-46
TACTCCAAATCAGTTGAGATGTTGAAGTGTTCACTTCGGTTGCTGCTGCATTATTTGAAGTATCGGACAATTCCTCTCTCAGCTTAAATCATTACCTATTCAGCAACGCCTTCAGTCGTTGGCTACACAATCCTCGCATCAATGTGCAAAAGCTCTACAGTGCTTTGATTGCTCAAGCGTTAGTGACGTGGGGAATCCCAAATCACCTTGATTGAAGATACCTCAATGCTGTGAGCTGAGTATTGTCTGATTCGGCTGTCAGTGCAATATCGAGGACGGGCAACTCCACTCGTGTGGCGCGTCATTCGACATGGCAGTAGCTCTGTTGGCTTTGAGGTGTATCAGGCAATGCTGAAGCGAGCCACTCATTTAGTTCCCACTGGCGTTTCAGTCTGTTTTCTGGCAGACCGGGGCTTTGCTATGGCAGTTGCAACCCTGTTGTTCACCGTCCAGGGATATCAGGTCTCAGAACGGGTAAACGTCGTTGGGTGGATGCTCACTAGCAACGGGGCAACAGCTATTTGAGAATTGGGTGGAACTGGTTCAAGGGCATCTGGCATCAAGGATGGCGCTTATTCTCAACGATCTCCTTGTTTGGAGACGCTGATCCTGAACCTGCATCTGCCTCAAAACAGCAAGCCCAAAAGCCATGGGAGCGAGAATTCATCATCAAATCTTAGGTAGTGCAATTTTGTAAAGGACGAAGAAAAAAGTATCGAGGACAATAGGGATAGCCTGAGTCATGGAAGGAATGTGCTCATGAAACCTACTTGTGATGCCCAACCTGTGGTTCTGACGATATCGTCAAAAATGGTCTAACCCGACGAGCGAAGCAGAACTACAAGTGCCGCGATTGTGGTCGTCAGTTCGTCAAAGACCCGCAGTGGCGAGTCATTCCTCCGGATAGTAAAGTCCTCATCGAGCGTCTGTTGCTAGAGAAGCTGCCTCTGTCAGGCATCGCCCGAGTCATGCAGGTATCGCAGGACTGGCTCCAGCACTATGTCAACTCTTACTACTCAACGCTACCACAACAGGTGCAGGTGCGCGCCAAAGCGAAGCAATCATTGCAAGTACAGATGGATGAGCTGTGGTCTTTCGTCGATGATCAAGGCAATGAGCAATGGGTTTGGCTGGCTCTCGATACCGACACTCGTGAGATTGTGACTTGTTCCATTGGTGATCGTTCTGGACAAGGAGCGACTGCGCTATGGCAATCGCTGCCAGGGGTGTATCGGCAATGTGCCGTGCTCTACACTGACCACTGAGTTTCCTACCCGGTTGCACTACCGAGCCAGCGGCACCGAGCCGTTGGTAAGGAGGCAGGGTTGACGAGCTATATTGAGCGGTTCAACAACACGTTACGCCAACGAATCTCTCGCCTGGTGAGGAAAACATTGTCCTTCTCCAAAAAGCTCGACAATCATGTTAGAGCCATCTGGAACTTTATCCACCATTACAACGAAATGATCAGAACCAAGTTGTCACGATGTTGAGACAACCTGTTTTTCTACATCCTTTACAAAATTGCACTACCGCCCAAGCGTTCTAGCTGAGGAACTGCAACCTGCTTGACTTTTGCAAGTGAGCGTATCCCTACCAACAAATCAATAATGGGTTTTGCCACTAACCCTGGAACTGCTGTGCTACCAAAATGCTCAATCCGAGTGATGAGACTTCCATCTAAAACTGCCCGAATGCTTACAGCTTCTTTTTCAAAAAGTAGCACCCAGTTTGGGTTGTGCTCAGTGATGATAATTTCATCCATGGGTCTGCAACTTGTCGGTATGAACCGGGCCTGACGGGAAATAGCTTTGCAGGTAGCTTAAAGCAAACCGTTTCGTCTCTTTTACCAATCGCTGCCGAAACATTTTCTCTTGGCTGAGAGATAGCCACAGTAACGTACCGATCGCCTTTGTGCTGCTAAAAGCGATCGCTTCATAATCTGCAGATTCTAATCTTGCATCACGCTTGGCTAAGGAATTGGCTAAATCCTGAATCAACGTGGCATCGGTTGCCTCATCAATTTTTTCTAATTCGCGTATTGTTCCCTGAACCTCCATGAAAATGGCATAGTAGCTAGGGTTCTCGCTAAAGAAGCGGTCAGTGGTATCAATCAACTGATCTACGTAGTCCGATAAAGGGAGGGCGGTTTGCTCAGTCTCATCAATGGCTGCCAACTGTTGATGCAGCTTTTCTGCATAGCGCAAGGCTGAGGCCTGCAAAATTGCAGTTTTGTCTGGGAAAAACTGGTAGAGCGACCCGATTGGAACTTGGGCCCGAGCAGCGATCGCATTGGTCGTCGTTGCTGCGTAGCCCTGGCTAGCAAACAGTTCTTCCGCTACATCCACAATTCGATTGACCCGCTCCTGACTGCGGGCTTGTCGCGGTTGGCGTCGCATTCCAACTGCGGTGAATGGGCTTTCAGGCATAAACACTCTCCTTGATCTCAACTATAAATGAGGATTACTCATATTTAATTTGACAAAATGTGAGCATCGCTCATATTGCAGAAACATGAGCGATGCTCACATGTTAACTCGGTTTGCTCCAGAGAGCCTTGTTATGCCCCAGAATCTGCTGATTACTCCGAAAGCCGACTCTGGTGCCAGTATGCGCTCTCGTTGTCTTCTGCAATTCGGCTACATTGGGTTGCGTTTTATGCGCTATCAGTCTTCTCCCTGGTTAGGGTTGGCAATCGCGCTACTCAAGTTGCCTCGTGCAGCAGGGGTAGAACGGACGCATGTCCGGGTTCGTTATTTCCGGACGATCGCCCGGATTGATTTTGTCGGTGTCTATGGGCTGCTCAATGACTTGCTCTGGTAGAAGCCTTCGAATGTTCTGTGACATTTATCAACGTTTGAGTTTTTTGAAGGACCTATGCAACTCCCTAATTCAGCTACGCCCAACGCTTCTACGAACACTCCTATTCAACAGCAAACACATGATCCAATCCTCAAGGGCTTCAAGTCATTTCTGGCAAGACTGTTCCTCGTTAAGGCATTCACATTCATGCTATTTGGAGACAACAGCCTGCAAACGGTCGGTGAATTGGTCGATGGATTGCTGGGAAGCGGCTCCTAGAAGATTGGGATCACAGGGTTAGTCACTGCAAACGGTCGGTGAATTGGTCGATGGATTGCTGGGAACCCCTGCCTATGATCTACTGGCTCAACACTTAAACCAAGATCCGGCTTGTGCGGCACTGATCTGCGATCGCTATATTCCTCCTGCCCACGACCTGGAAACCCTCCTTACCTATCCTCCCGATTCCCTGGGGTACATTTATGCAGCCCAGATGAAGAAGACGGGGTTTGATCCCAACCTACATGTTGGAATGATGGCGGAATCCGATGCCCATTACGTCGAGCTGCGACTGAGCCAAACCCATGACCTCCGGCACATTGTGACAGGCTTTGCCACCTCTGAAATGGGTGAAATTGGCTTACAGGCATTCCATTTGCCGCAGTTTCCCTATCCGTTGGCAACCCTATTGGTCGCTAATAGTTTGATCACCAGCACACTCATGGAGCCAGAACGGTTGCCTAAGTTGCTGGAAGCGATCGCACAGGGACAGGACTTACGCAGGAGCAATATTAGACTGGAGCAATGAGCTTCACTAAACTCGACTACTGCCAATACCTGATCAGTAGCCCGATCAACTACCCAGTGACAAACTTGGCTGACCATCTTGATGGCATTAGTCATGACCGCATCAACCGTTATTTGCGTGGTGAGAAGTTGACCCCTCGTCTGTTGTGGGACAACGTTCAACCACTA
>NZ_JACJOD010000069.1 GCF_014695385.1 Trichocoleus sp. FACHB-46
AAAATTTGCGATCGCTATAGGGCAGTCGGGAGAGATGGCGATCGCTCAATCACATCCTGGATAAGCCTTTTCGGAATTATTTTACTTGTAAAGAAAGATGGGACAATGCATAGCATCACTAGATTTTCCAGAACTAGGGTCGTTTCTGAAACGAGCTCAACCTCCATAAACCATAGTGAGTAGCGATCGCTGATAACCCAGGCCAAAATTTCCACATGCTTGTGTTGACGGTGGTTCAAATCCATCACTTGTGGCGGTTGTTGTCCACAAAAGTTTATAGCTCACCGAGCTCAGTAACTTCTGGGATTTCTTCTGCCTCCGGAGAATCTCTGAGGGAATGTCCAGCAGCTCAAATCCAGTGCATAACAGTGATATGGTGAAGAGCGGTAACTCGTTGGATGCCTCGTAGTCCCATGCCATTGAGATACATCTGGATGCACAATTGCTTCACTTCACCTGGGTAACGCTAAGGCTGGTAGGATTCAAGAATTGACAAACACATTGCTTGTACTGGTAGCACTAAATTATTTGCAATCGATCATTCATCTAGTCCTCCAAAGTTTGGAAAATGAGTTGAGCCAATTTGAGTAACCTTCTGAATTGCATAGCTCCCATTGAGGTCAGGGCGCACTGAATCTTGCCATTGGAATACAGCTCGACGGCGCACCACTTGAGTCTTCAAATCTTCAGAAGATACAAGTTCGATGCGACTTGCAGCGGGCCCCCAAGCAAACCGAACGCATTCAACCTGAATCGAACTCTTCTCCGTTTGGCGTAAAAGGGCATAAGCTGCTTGCGATACAGGAATGATCGGGTTTGTGACGATCGCCACTTGAAGGATAACGGGACTTTCTAAAGCAAGCTGCGGAATGAGCCGGAATTCAAGCACATCACCAGGTTGCAGTTGTACTTTGTTATTCGTTTGAATCTGTTCTAGCGAGAGCGATTTTAGTTCACTCGGATTGATCGTCTCATCTCCACTGCTTAGCGTTAAAGGTTTCGCAATTCCTTCCACTAAACGGAATAGTTTCAGCGTAGCTTTGCGATCGCTAGTTTTGAGGTCATCATCCCAATCAAAGCGCAGGAAAATGCGACTGTCGATATTGTATTCTCGTCGATCGCAGGCAAGTGTCACTGTTCGCACAACCGGGCTTGAATCTAAAGGAGGATTCGGAATTTGAACGATGCGGCTAGCAGTAGCAGTGGATGAGGCAAGCCGACGGTTATATTCCGGGTCCTCAAACAGAATGAAATGGGGTTCTAGGGGCAAAGGTAAGTTCGTGTTGCTGACCACTCGCAGTGGGAAGGTGAGCGTTTGGAAGAAGCGATCGCTGCCACTACTGGGTTGAACTAAAACTTTTGCAGTGACGATCGAGCCGGGAGTCAGGCTGGTGATCTGCTTCAGCAAATCCTCTGCTTTTGTGGGTTGGAAGGCTCGCTGATCTGGTGAATTGGCAACAACTGTTGGGGAGTTGTAAGCAAAAATTGTGCTGTTAATGTCTAGCGTCAATTGCATCTCCCACTCGATCGCAGTTTTGGGTTCTGTTTTCGAGTCGATTCTAAAGCTAAGCGTTCCGTCCCAGTTAGTCGGAATTTCACCACGTACCAGGTTGGCGATCGTCATTCGTAGGCGACGATTTGGGATTGCCCCACCAGCCGCGAAGAAGGCTTCATCTGCAGGAGTTTTGCTATGCAAATGATTCTCAGTTGGCTCGAAGTAGCTTGCCCAGGTTTGAAGGGCTGCCTCTTTCCTGTTGAGCTGATTGGGTGGCAGGGGAACCGGACGCGGAATCCGGTGCTGCACGGGAATACTGCCAGAAACGAATCCTTGACCAAAATTTGTCTGATTGGGATCGAGTCCGCTCTGCCGCAATAGCTGATTCCGAATTGCAAACATTGCACCCGACCGCGCTCCCAACAGCAGATAGCGCAGGGAGGCAGGTAAAACAGGTTGCCAGGAATTGGGCAAAAGGGTTTTGTCGTTGAGGGACAGAGGTGGCTGATCGAGTGTGCCTGCGGGAATAGTGGGTAAGGGTAGATTCGGTAATACGGGCAGCAAACTTTGAATGGCAGTGGCTCGAAAGTGAGCAGGTAAACCTGCTGTGACTCGATCATCTTGGGTCAATCGAAACTGGATTTGATGCTGCGGAGCCTGCCACCAGAGCGTCATTGCCTCAGTGGTTGCAGAGCCATTCGGCTCACCGCTGAGCTTGCCGATCGCTGCTTGCTCACTGTATTGCACACTGAGCCGTAGGGCACTCAATCCCCAATCCCAAGTCTGGGGAGTTTGGGCTTCAGGACGTGTTGTGAGGTGCATCGGCTGTACGCCTGTTACTTGGGGCGGAGCCAGTTCAAAAGGCTGGATGGCGATGGGCATTGTGAATGCGCCAAGCTGTCCTTCGCGGAAGCGGAGTTGAGCCACGGTCGATCGTAACTGCACCACGCGCTTCACCAGATGCAAGGGCTGTTCTAAATCAGTCACCAGAGCAAAGGCATAGGTGGTGAGTAGGAGACTGTTTGCCTGAGAACTATTTGCTTGAGTGCCAGTAGAAGCAATTTCTCGCAGTTCGCGGAAGCGCAAGATGGCGATCGGGGAATCGGGACAGAGGCTGCGATGGGTTTCGCGTGCCCAGGTTTGGCTACTGCTGTAGTAGTCTGCTGCGGTTTGCTTTTCGTCAATTGCCCAAACGTGACTGACAGCCGGAAGGAGGGTTCCGGTGGTGCGATCGAGGCAAAGCAGTTCGGCAGTGAGTAATCGGAGTTTGGCTCGTTGAAGGTCAGGGGCAGGACGGAATTCTAAGCCGAGATAAGGGCTAACCGCTAAGCTGAGTGGCAAAGGATTTGCCTGAGTGCCAACGCGCAAACGAGCAGGTAATTCGGTCGCCGCAGCATGATGTGCGACTCGAATCGTTTTGTTGGTTTGAGATAGCTCGCTAGTAAAGACCTGGAGTCCGATCGCAGACCAGGGATAGGCGAGTTGCTGTTGACCGCGTGAAGCTGAACCCGCACCCCGATCGAACCGTTGCTTGACTTCAGCGGCAGGCAAAGCTCGATTAAAGATAGCCACTTGTCGGTAATCACCGAGCCAAGGGCGATCGCCAGTCAGCTCATTAGCTAAAGCAAAGCGAAAGAGCTGATCAGTATTTTGGTTAGGGGAGACAGGGAATAGTTTGTTCGGTACAGTGTTGCTGGCTTCCTCCCGCCCATTGATGTAGAACTTCATCACCCCATCAGCCCGTCGCGTCAACACAACATGGGTGAGTCCAGCTTTCACAGAGCCAGAGTTTGTCTCAATGGGTGGTGAGCCGTTGTTCAAAATCCCATTCGAGCTAGTCATGTTCTCAATTCGCACGCGGACAACAAACTGATTGCCAGGCTTTCCATCGTTTTTACCATGTCCCAGTGTGAAATAACGATTGTTTGGATCGCTGGATAGGGTGACGATGCGAGCAGGGCCTTGCTGCACAGATTGGTTGGGTTGAAGCTGAATCCAGGCTTCGATGGTCAGTTCATTGGTGCTGCGACAGGCTTGGATAATTTTGAGAGCAGGCTGGTCTGCTTTGAGCAGGGTAGACTGTTTGATTCGCAGTCCACCCCCATTGAGCCACTCAACTTTTGACGAATCTGCGATCGTCAGATCGAGTGGCGTACCAACACCAGATACATCTCTCACAGTTCTGCCATTTCCCTCTTTCTGAAAGAGATACAGTGCTTGTAAGCCCTCGGTGTCTGTCACTACAGTTGCAGTCATGAGGCTATCGGGTCGCGAAACCAGCAAAGGATTGTCGAGATCTGTCGAACCTGGAACTGATGTGCTGTTTTCTTGCGGCCGATAGGTCGATCGCAGCACCGTAAAGGCTTGATTCAAGGCAGTGGCGCGACTGAGACGGGCAGGCGTATCGGGTAGGGATGCCAGAATGCTTTGCAGTCCATTTTGTAATCCATCAGATTGTCCAGACTGCTCCGACTTAGGATGCTGCAAGCGGAACCAGCTTTCCTCCAGAGACAGGGCATTGAGCCTTGCCCAACTTCGCCCGATCGCACTATCAAAACCCGAAATTTGTATCGTTACAGGTTGATCATCGCTCCAATTTGCCAGCATCAGTGGCAGGTCGGCTAAGGGTTGAGTCGGCTGGGCTGTGCGCTGTTGTTGAATCGCCAGGATTGGATCGATCTGAAGGGTAGTTAGGGTTGCGTTGGGATCGGTGAGCGCTTGGCGATCGATCTGCGGGTTTTGCAGTCGTCCGAAGAAAGGAGTGGTCAGCAAGAGCCATTCAGGAGTCTGTGGATCGGAGGCTGTGTAGTCATTCGGGTTGCTGAGAATGCCCAGTTGTGTACCGTTCGGCAAGAATTGCAGTGTGGTTGGGCTGGCAGCTTTGACAGGGGTTTTGCGAATCCAATGGGGTGCGCTGGCATCCACCAGAAGCGTATCAGGGGGGAGGCGATCGAGTTCGCCGTTATTGTCTGTGAGTGCTTGGCGGAATTGGCGATTCCAGTAGCCGAAGCTAGAGCGACTCAACTCTGCAAAATTACTCGTTGGGTCGAGAACTTGGGCAGCAGCAAGGTTATTCAGGGCTTGCTTGAATTGACCGGGCGAGAAAAGCCGCACTTCTTGAACAGCTGTCCAGCGATCGTCAGAGCCAAGCTGAATCCGTGCAAGAGCAGCAGAAGGCAGAATCCGGGTGAACTGATGCTCCACAACTGCCAGAAATTGCCAGGGTTGCTTGAGCGCAAACAGCAACTGATTTTGAGCGGGGATAAGGCGATCGGCGGTAAGCCCAGTTTGGTTAAATAAAATCCGAACTGTGTGCCGCAGGTGGTTCAGTGCAGGGGAATTAGCAGTCCGAGCCGCAGGCAGCGTGATTTGCGACCCAACCACATCGATCGCCGTGTCCAGTGCCCAGGAAATCAGGCTCTTCACTTCCAAAAAGCCATTCAGCAGCAAAGACTGTTTCCATTTTGCAGTTGAGGCATCATAGCGATCGGTGTAGCCAATCACCAGATCTCCGGCAGAGGAACCAAACACTTGCTCATGACTGAGTTGACTAGCGGCTGTAGCAGATTGCAGAAACTCGCTCCATTGGCAAGACAGCATTGCCTCTGTGAAAGCGGT
The DNA here is from genome assembly GCF_014695385.1 of Trichocoleus sp. FACHB-46. Classification (NCBI taxonomy): domain Bacteria; kingdom Bacillati; phylum Cyanobacteriota; class Cyanophyceae; order Leptolyngbyales; family Trichocoleusaceae; genus Trichocoleus; species Trichocoleus sp. FACHB-46. Next base: position 5,114 of record NZ_JACJOD010000069.1, read on the forward strand.
CTGCAATTTCAGCGTGGGAATCTTCGCAGTTCCAGACTCGATTGCAAACGTCAGCGCGACATAACCGGGAGCTTGATTTGCCTTTAGCGGCATTCCGGGCAAGAGCTGTAAGGGTGAAGCATCTGTTGTATCTAGCTCATACCCCTGCCACTGAAACTCCAGCGCATTGCGGTTAAATAAAACGATCGGTTGAGCATCAGACGGGATCAGCTTCAAGCCACCGAATAACGTCACCGATTCTGCGGAGATGGCAGACGTGCTGGGTAATAGGGGGAAATGAATTCGAGCCGCAAAGGTCGATCGGGGCAGACTGAGATCGCCAAGTCGGACTTGCAGGAAGAAATTGAGAGTGTGATTGCCGTTCAGCAGATCCAGATTGAGCGTGGCACGATCGGGCAAGAGTGCTGCTGGATTGGGATTCGAGAACGTGTAGGTCTGCTCAAGAGTAGTATCTCCTTGACGGAGTGTGAGCGGACTCAGAGCGATCGTCCAGTTTGTTTCAAATAGGGTAAATGTTAATTCCAGAGCGCGAACGATGATACCATCTTTTGCTGGAGTGAGTTCGACAGTGCGCCACTGCAACAGCGGAGACTCTGAGGCCTCGTTGCCTTCCAATGCCAGGAACCATTCCCCGATCGGAGAAACTTGCTGAATCTGATCAACCTGAAGCTGTCCGGAGGCATTGCGCTTAAACGTTACCTGCACCGCATTATTGAATTGCTCCAGCTCCTTTCGACCGGGCAACGGTAGCTGTAGCCGACCGACGATCGCCACTTCATCGATTTGATCATTAGCAAAGACGACCTTCTCTAGAGTCAGGGGGAAGAAATCGAGCGAAAACAGGGAGTTACCGACGAGCCGCCATTCGTAGCCTTCTAGATAGTTGTAGTCACGCGATAGGGCATCGGGGTCATTGACATCTTGTGCGACTTGAGAACGAACTTTAGCGCGATCGAAACTATTAGCTTTCACAGGTAGATCGCGGAACCAGAATTGCCAATTTAAATCAGGCGTAAGACTCAGAGGAACTGAGGTGAGAGTCGAAGTCAGTTCATATCCGGTGCTGTCTTCGTGCAACCGAACAGGCGTTTTCAACAACGTGGGATTTGTGGCTGCGAGTTGGGTCACACTGCGAAGTAAACCACGCTGATCGCGAAATGTGCCATCTGCGTCTCGATGGGCTGCCATACTTCCGGCTTCGATGTGGAAGGGATTATCGGCAGTGTTGTTTTCTGGAAGGCGATCGATCCGGTTTTGGGTGACGGCAAAATCTCCAGAAATGCCCTTCAGAGCCGCATCTCCAGTCAGCGGTAAAGCAGCACTGTTGTCTTGATTTGCGAAATTGAGTGAACCGGGATAAGCATCAAGATCGGTCGTCAGGCTGACTTGCCAATCAAACGGTTCAATTAGATGACGAATCAGGGTTTGGTCGCCTTGCAGAGCGATCGCGTCAGTCGCATCAGCACTTGCCAGAGATGCCTGTTCGCTGAGCTGTTGCCAGTGGGCTGCGAGGGTTTCGCGTGTCAGGGGTTTAGGCGGTTGTGGTTGTGGGTCATCCGGCAGGGGCGAGACTTGCTTCGGGTCACGCGGAATTTTGGGCGGTCGGGCGAGCGCGTTAATCTCGTCACTGTAGGGTAGATCGAAGCGATATTGCAGCGGCAGTTGAGTGCTGTTGTCTGTAGGCAGACCTTCGCCTGAGAGATTGGGATCGAGCACAACTCCCGGAATTGACAAAGCGACTAGCGGTAAGTCAGCCAGAGTTTGCCAATCGGCGGCAGGTACGATCGCTGTCTCAGCCGATACCGTACACCAGGAAGCTGCACCATTTTCCAGGGTTACACCAAATTTCCAGTTGTTCGGCAACCCGATCGCCGGATTGGTGCTGTCTTTTGCGATCGCAAGCTGGAAAGGAACTAACTGACGGTTCGGGCTGGGATAGTTGGGCGGAGACTGACTTTGCGTTAAAGGAAGTGCCTGCACCATCGGCAGGGATTTGTGTCTGCGCCAGACGATCGGCGGATACTGACTGAAGGTATCAGCGGGCAACACGCCTTTCGTCACCATCTGGTTTAATAGCGCAGCGTTCGCGCCATAAATCATTGACCAATCTTGCAACTGAGGCGCAGTCGATCGAGATTGAATCTCCAGCTTTTCAAACCGAGTGGTCATCAGCGGCGGAAATAGATCAGCCTGCGGTTCGATCGATTTAAGCGGGACAGATTGCAAGCTAGAAATCCAGTTTTCCGTTGAGGGTAGGGCATCTGCTGCTGTGGGAGCCTGGGTGCTGAGCCAGAAGAAGCCATTCAATACAACCTCTGGGGCAATGGCATTGAGATCGATCGATTGCAGTTGGAAGGTCTCACCCGTTTTCTGCAACTGCCAGGTTCCGGTGACATAGCTGGCATCTGTCCAGGTGACGCTCCAGGGTTGCTCATTACGATATTGCTGAAGCTGGTCTTCGCGGCTATTGCCTAGCGACACTGCTCCCTGCGCGAAAATGCCCGGATCAGGCTTGCGTTCGCCTTCCAGTGCCAGATCAGCATCGAGGTAAATCTGCTCGGTTAAGTTAGGAATCGGCAGTTGTGCCCAGCCATCTTCTAGCGGTATGAAGCCCCAGAGTAAGGAGGGTTCGATCGGACTCAGTTTCTCGTCTCCTTGAGGTACGACCCATTCTGGAATCGACTGCTTTTGGACATCGCGTAATAGCTGCGCTGTCTGCACTGAGCTAAAAGCAAGCTGAAGCTGTTGCAGTTCCAGCGATTCATCCCAATTAGACTGATTAAGCCTCGCCGTGTATTTCAACGTTTCTGTGGAAGCGATTGATTTGCCAGACTCTAGAGCTACCGTGAGCCGATCGCTCTCACGCTGAATGCTGAGTTTGTCTGGGACAATTTGCGCCAAAGAAGTCGGAGGCTGTTCTGTGTCATAGGGCTGCTGATCGGTCAACAGCAGGTTGATTTCACCTCGCTCAAACAGGAGCGGCAACGGCTTATCGCGATCGGCGGGGGCAGGTTCCTGCCAGTTGGCAATTTCCCAGTAAAGGCGCGGCAACCGCAGCGGATCAGCGATCTCTAACGTCACCCAATTGGGCACAGACACAGCTTGACCCTTCCGGTTTTGGGGATTGCGCGGATTGAGATAGCTGCTGAGATTATTCCAGCGATCGATCAGAGTATCGTTTTCCTCTCGGGTAAGGCGATCGGCTTCGATCGTCAGGCGAAACTTGAAATTGCCGCCACTGGGATCAGGCAAGGTACGAGCAAGCTGAAACACGGCTGTAATCGGTTCCGTTTCCCAGGGCAGGCGCACCTTTCCGGCGATCGACAGTCCACTCCCATGTACTGAAATCGCTCCGAGGAGTCGGGCAGCTCCTCCGCGTGTAGACAGATTATCTGCTTTTCGTAAACGCAGTGCGGCATAGAGACGATCGACATCCTGAGCGGGAGTCAGCACATCCAGATTAATATCTCCAGCAAGGCAAACCAGTTCAGGGAAAGCATCCTGATTTTGCCTGCGCCATTTGGTTGGATCAGGATCAGCCTCCACCAGCAGCAACGCTAACTGTCCTGACTTCAGCAAGGTTTCGAGCTGTGGCAGCGTTGGATTCTTTGGGCTTGTTTCTCCCGCTTTCCGTTGCCAGAGATAGCTTTGTTGCGGCGTATTCGCGGTGGTGACGCGCACTTGCTTTACCCAACACAGCAAGAGCAGTGTTCCGGGCAACAGCAGGTTTTGTGTTCCCAGGGCATTTTTCGGGTTGATGTCGAGAAACAACGATCGAAATGCCCAGTTTTGCTGCGGGTCTGTTAGTTGAATAACTTCGGCATCGGCTGACCAAAAAGGACCCTTGAGGGAGAGGTTGGGGAGAGTGGGGAACATAGTCGGGAGTGGGGATGAGGATGAGAGGGACTTTGAGTGCTGGCTTAGATTGTTTAGACCAATGGTTTTACGGTGAGTTCGGCATCATGGGGAGTTGCACTGCCACGCCTTGTACCGATATTGAGTTGTCTGCCCTGTAAACCTCGATCGAGCGATGCGTCATAAAGTCTGCGGATAGCTAAGCGCTCGGGTTTGAGGTTGCTCAAGTTTTGCAGGGCTTGACCTTCGGTAAGAGTCATCAGTCCGTGGTAGCGCATCAGCGATCGCCCGATTAGCAACTTGTCGCGCAGGTTTTCTGGCAGGTCTTCAGGTTGTGGACGAACGGGTAGATCGAAGGCGATCGAGGTGGGCTGGGTTTGCAGGGTATTGAGGATGTCCTGCATGGCTGTCTGGAAAGGTGGATCTCCCTGCGTTGCCAGAGATTGCAGTAGTTGCCACTGCTCAGAATTGTGGACTCTGCCTGTCCAGGTGATTTGAGTTGGCTGCACATTTGGTGTTAGTTGCAGTTGCGCTTTCAAGTCATCAGGGAGATCCTTCTGGCGGGGGCGACGAGGCTGTGGGTTCATGGGAACCATCTGGGTCGCGTCGATTTCACCCAGCAAGCGCTGCAGCGCATTCACAAAGGCAGGATCGCCATTCAGCCCAGTCAAAAGCGGACGTTGGGCATCGGTGGGTGTGGGAGCCAACCAGCGTAATTGATCTGACTCAATCCGAAGCTGATCACGAATTGCGACGGGTAAATCTGCCTGACTTGGACGACTGAGTGGGGCTGTTCCTAAAGGGACGTCATACGCGCTGGGAAGTGGGTTCGGTGGATTGGTGGGAATGATGGTCAGAAGTTGATTGATGGCACTCTCGAAGGCATCATCTCCCCGGAGTTGCTGCATTGCCTGACGCTGCTGTGCTGTTGGTAGAGGCGTATTCCAAACCAAACGATCGCTCTCAATTTGAAGCTGATTGCGGATGCTATCGGGTAAATCTACCTGTTGAGGACGCTTGCGCTCTGGAGCCATCCCCACTTCTTGATCGCGGTTAATTTCACTCACCAGCTCATTTCGAGCATCTAGAAAGTCTGTGTCTCCGGTTAGTTGAGTCAGGGCATCCCATTGAGCATCGGTAGGAGCAGGGCTGAGCCAGCCCAGGCGATCGTTGCCAATCTGAAGCTGATCCTGCAAATTAGCAGGCAGTTCCTCTTGTAAAGGACGAGGTACGGGTAAGGTTTCGCTGAGCGATCGGCTATCAAGTTCGGCAATCAGGGCAGCAATGGCAGTCGTGAAAGCAGGAATTTGCGCCCAGCGTTGCAACACTTTTACGTCACTTTCGAACAGTAGTCCTGTCCAGGTCAACCCGGTATAGCGTTTCGTTGCATTATCATTGCTGAACTGAATTTGATCGCTCACGCTCAATGGCACTTGATCTAAGCCCAGCACAGCGTTTTCCCGAATCACCGCGTTTGGATCAGCCACAACTGCTTGATCGGATAATCGTTTCAAAGCTGCCCTAAAGCTGTCATCTGCGTCGATCGACAGCACAGCCATTTGTTCTTCTGGTGTCATGGTTCCCTGCCAGACAAGGGCACAGTTTTCCGGTTCGGGGAAATCGAGCGTTTGCCTCAGGGCAGCTACTTCAGCAGGTAAGGCATTCAGATTGAACGGACGAGAAATTGGCCTCTGACTAAACCAGTCTTGATAGATGCGATCGAGTACCCGGAAGTCGTGCAGGAAGGTCTGACGATCTTGAGGATTAAGGAGAACCTGTTGCAGGCTGGTATCAGTGGGTATGGTTGCCAGGATTGCTTGTAAAGCATCGCGATCAGCCGGATCAACACTGCTGAGCAAAATCGTGTCGCGATCGGCTCTGGTCAAAATTCCGGTGATTGTCAGTTTGGGTGTGCTGAAGGTCGCTTTTTCAGGAATGATTACGGCAGGATACGATCGCTGCACCGTTTCCTCAATCACCTGCTGCACAATCACGCTCAGAACATATCGCCCCTGCGGGGTTTGGGCGTCTGGGGGAGTCAGATCAATTAACTCTGCCAGGAAGCGCCGACCTAACTGCTTGCGAACAAATTTTCCAGTAAGGGACGCATTTTCTCCTTGTCGCTCTAGGCTAATTTCTGCCTGCACTTCTACGTTGCCGCTATAGGTTTCGATAATTTGATACACCACACCCAGGTCGGGCAAAGAAGACAGCTTGCGAGAGCGATCGGCACTGGTTTCAGCGTCCGGTGCTTCGGCTGCCCATTGTACTTGAGCCGTAGCAGGCAAACTATCCCATAATCGCTGCAACGGAATCTCAATTTGTCGCAGTCGCCTTTCAGGTGCTCCTGAAGTAGAAGGTGTCCAATCTCTCGCTTGTACGATCGCATAAGGGGAGGGTGAGACATACTCAAAGTCTCGCTGAATCACCTGATTGATGCGCGATACCTGCGAACTCGTTTGAGCAATCAGCATTAACTGATGTTCATAGAAGAATGGAAGCGCCTGCCATTGCAGCACCAGTGCCCCTTGCTGGAAGTTCCTCAGTCGGAGTGGTAAATCCAGCGTGACAGCATCATTGTCGGCTAACGTCCCTGAGAGTTTCAGGTGATCAAGTTGGGTAGGTGCAGCAGGCAGGGCAGGAAGTTGATTCTGTACAGGCTTCAACCTCAGGTCGTGCGGTTTGTTGAACTGCTTCACAGCCGTATCTAGCAACAAAATCTGATCGGGGTCGGCAAAGCGGCGCAGCAGGGTAAAGGCAATCTGGCGGAAGGAAAGCTGTCTTGCCAGGGTTTGGTTGCGCTCCATCAAACTTTGCTCTGGATGCTGAGCCACAATCACTTCCCAGGTACTTCCCGGTAGCACTGGACGACCCGGCACACTTGGCACATCAAGGCGGCTCGAGTTTAGCACGACGGGCATATCCACAGGTTGAGTGCGATCGAGCACGATATCCAGTCCAGCTTGATCGGGGTCGGGCATCACCGTCGGTAGCGTTTCGGCGGCAACTCCAGCAACCTTAGGCATCAGATTGGGCGACTGCTGCAAACTCGACCACAGTAGGTCATAGCGTCCGATCGGCTGCATATAGAACCGATAGTTGTGCGCCCACTTGTCCTCTAGCAAATGGTCATAGGTGAGGCGACCGTTGGCATCGGGGGTGGCGTAGGCAGGCGATCCAGCTCTGGGGTAAGCAGTTGCTAACCAAACGCCCTCTTGAGTTTGGGCGAAAATGCCGTTCTGCTGCTGTTTAGTAGAGGTTGGTGCAACATCGCCACCAATATCAAAGAATCGCTGTGACCAGAGCTGGAAGTCCGGCAGAATTGCCTCAATTCGTTCTTTGTCAGTCGGAATTGTAATCTTCGGATCGTTTGGATCATTGCTGTTGAGCGACTCGATATATCGCTTCAGCTTGAGCCATTCCTGACCCGCAGGACTGCTGATGTTACTCAAATCAGTAGCTAAGGTAGCAGGAGTTTGGAAGTAAGTAGAGCGATCGTCTGTCACTGCAAACAACTTCACTTCACTCACGATCGCTTTCTTACTTTCCTCATCGTCTCCTGGTGTAATGGTTACAGGGAATTTGTTCTCTGGATCGTTGGGCTTATCTGTGCGGATTAACAGCGTTGCGCTTCCAGTCAGCGGTAAGATGAGGAGATACTGAACAGGCTTGCCATCTTCCGGCTTCAAATTGACCTGTCCACTTGCCGGATCAGCCTGGTTAATCACGGTACAATCTGTACCATCAAACAGCAGCTTCACTGTCGATTTTGCTGTTCCTGTGACTATGACTTGAGCGTACTGCAAATATTGCTGAACGCTTGGACGCAAACTCACTTGCACTAATGCCAACAATCCTTGAGCATTCGCCGGAGCATCACTGAGCTGTACACTTTGGCTGGGCTGGAATAAAAGCTCGACGTGCAGATGAGGCTTGAGTAGTCGCCACTCACTGTCTGCCAACAAATCATTCAACGCAGTATTGACAGCACTCAACAAAGCTTCTCCCTGAACCAGTCTGCCTTGCGGTACAGCCTTATCATTGGACTGGGTATAAAGCGAGAAAGTGGTGGATAAGCCAAGTCGTTGCAGGACATTCCAGCCATAGGGATCAGTCTTGGTGGCAGTATTGGCGAGGAATGCCGTCAGATCGCTCGCTTTGAAAGGCGGCAGAATTTGCACATCAGGCTTGTAGGTGACATCAGAACTGCCTACCTTTGTTTCAGCTAATCGATCGAGCAGAGTTTGTAAGAATGGATGCAGAGATGTTGTGCGTTGGCCGTTGATCTGATCCGTTAAGCCTTGCCACTCTGGTAATACAATCCGCGATTCGCGCCAGGAATACCAGGACGAGTAAGGCAGTTCTGAACCCGTCACTTTAAGTTGATCTGGCTTTTGGGAATCAGGAGATTGGGCCTCTGATCGCACTTGCTTGCGTCGCATGGTGCTGGGGTGCCAGGCTTCCCATTGATTGGCAGTCAGCGTATTGTTGGGAGCCAGTGCCAGATCTCCAGCTGGAAGCATTTGAATGTCTTGCAACATGCGGATTGCCCGACCTAACTTGACTCGATCGCCAAATGTCTCGGTCGTATGAGCATCAATATCAAGCTGATACAGGTGATAGCTGGAGACGAGATCGATCGGATAGTTGGCATTACGACTTGCACCCTGATTCCAGCGGAACCGCAAACAGCGAATGCCAGTAGGATGCGTCTGGTAGGATATGCCGTTTAGGGTGCCATCAAATCGCGGTATACCTTCACTTAGATCGGGCATTGGGAAGTGAGCCTGACCGAAAATTCCCAGCAGATCTTCTGGCGGCAGTAGCAGCAACTTGGTGGGATAAGGCAGCCATTCCAGTTCTGCTAAGCGACGTTCCTCCCGGCGATCGCGCGTTCCATCATTAAATTTGATGCTGGGATCGGGTTCGACCCGCAAGAGCAACTGCACCGGAGCTAACGCCGATCGCACCCCTCCAGGTGAAACGGTCTGGAAGAAGACGCGCCAAGCTTCCGGTTTCCACTGCGGATTGTTTCCAGGCGGAACAATGCCTTTTGCTTGAAGCAGTGCGACATCGATCGCGGCAAATCTGGCGTTGCGTGCTCCTTTGGCATCGAGTTTAATTTCAATATCGGTGGGTAGCTGTCGCGCATTCGAGGTGGGTAAATGATGGCTGCGCGGACGATTCGTGGTGCTATCTAAGCCATAACTGCCGATAGGCAACGTTTCTTCTTTGCGGAAGATCAGCAGATATTGATCGAGCGGGACAGCAGGACCAACTTTCGGCTGCATCGGTTCCAACCACTCTACCTGGACGGCAAGGCGAGCGGGCTGCCCCGCATTCAAGATAATTTCAGGTTGCTCTTTAATCGTGAAATCATTCGGTTTGAGGTGATAGCTGACGATCAATTCGCCATCTACCGGAACCGCAGGCGGCTCATTCGGGAAGCGTGTCACAACCAGCGTTAACGGACGACCCGGATTACCGGAATGATCGATCGGTGTGATCGTGTAGAGATAGCTGTGTCCTTCGGGTGGAAGCGTTGCCTGTGCCTGAAGGGTTTCCTGGTTAAAGGTGTCGTTGATCTGGACGCGCGATCGAATTCGCTTAATCCGATTAGAAGTTGTATCTCGGTGTAAGGCATCAGCAGGGGTGCGCGTATATACGACCTCTCGTTCGTTGCTATCAAGGGCCCGACGACGCACTTCGTAGTGATTCAAGTGATGTTCTGGATCTGCTTGAACTGTTGTATCTCCACTCTGCTCATCCCATGCCAGATCCCAGGCAATGCTGATGGTATTTGCATCTGAGAAAGGCTTAACGCTACGAAACTGAGGCGGATTCTCAGCAAAATCAGTCGAGAAGGCAGTTTGATCGTCCTTGTCGTACCGCGCAATATTGAACGTGCGAACTGTCTTCGCTTCTGAATCAATTGTCGTTGCTATACCGCGTCTTTGCTGAATCTTGGGTGCTGTGCTCCCATTATCGGTTAACCAGCGAGGTGCATTGCCTTTGAAGCGGAAGACTAAGCCCATCTGGAATGGAATCGATCGCTCAACGTTCAGTGGTTCGGTAATACCATCGGCAACGCCAACATACTGACGGACATCCGACACAATATCGTGAATCACCATGCCGCGAAGCTGATGCGCCTGCTGCATTTCCTGCATTCTGCGCCATTCCGGGTTATTTGGATCAGCTTGAGGCAATTCACCTGAAGTTGTATAGAGCGTCGTATTTTGATCAAACGCTGCACTTAAGACTTTCTCGTAATCAACTGTTTCGTCTTTCTTGAAGTAAGGCGAGCTCTCAAACTGAGCTACTGCACCACGGACAGCCGCTTCAAATGCATTGTCTGAAGGATTTTTTACCCGCTCATCATAAAGCATTTCCATTGTTGGTAATGGTTGCGGATCACCAACCAAGTTAGAATGCTTTGCAGATTCGGATACCTTGCCAGGTTTCGGTTTTTGCCCTGGTTCAGATCCTGTACCATCGCTGATAAAGGCATGACGCAAATAATCCTTCAGCTTTAAACTTGAGCTGGCTTTCCTTTCTAATTCACCAGATTCTTTATACGCTTTCAGATTATCCTGATAAACTGCCTCCCAATTCACGCGCAAAGGGATTGTATTATCGATATTTGGATCGATTGCAATCAATTCCCATTGTTGAGTGAGTGGATTAAAATGCTCTAGCTCTAATGCTTCTCCTTTAGGAATTGTCAAAATGAAATCTTCCCTCACTTCCCCATTTGGAGGAGCAGGCAAAAATCCAGTTTCAGACTCACCTTGCGGCAGCAGCACAAAGTAATTCTTCTCAACATCTGGTTGCCGCACCACAAAAATACTGTAGTCTGGAATGCTGAAACCCAGAGCTTGACCGGTTGCGGATTCTGCCAAGACGGCATCACTCAGAGCTAAACTATCGCTGGCGATCGCCGGAACAGGTGCAACAGCTGACCTCAAACCAACTGCACTGGTAGCCATTGGAATAGCACGCGCGCCATCCGCTGAAGCCACTCCCGGAACAGGTTCGACATCCGTGGCTTCTAACCCAACATTGAGATATGGTTTCGTGCGGTTGAGAGCCGCCGTCACATTGTCTTCTGCCAGGCCAAGCTTAACGTTCAGTTGCAGCGTGTGTCCCATACAGGAAACGGCGATCGTACCCGATCCACGCAATCCCGGTTTGGTTCCCATTAAGCCCAGTTCTAGCCCTGCGGTAAAGCCGATATTGAGACTGAATTTAAACGAGAGAGTGATCGACGTGAAGACTAACTCGATCCGTAACCAGAACTCGATCGAGAACTGAATTTGTACTTCTAAACCGACCGCACCATACAAAGCAGAGTTATCAATCGGATCTTTGAAACTCACTACACCGATAAATCGTGCTCCGTATGCCACCTGAGCAAAGGCACGCACCCGACAGCCAATAAAGCCAAAATCGAAATCTGCCTTAATGTCCAGAGTCGCTCGCGCCAGATAGCTAATGCCCAGCACCAGATCTTCTCTTGACACCCGGAAGATAAAGCCACCGCGCACTTCTGCCTTCAGTGGACCTAGCGTCATGCCCCAGCGCAGCATGTTGGGCCACCCCAGTTCATAGTGCATCAGTCCGGGTTCGATCAGCACGGTTGCAGCAAACTGACTATTGCGAATCGCTTTTTGCACAATCTCTGGCATCGGAGGACGCGCCCCTAAGAAGCCTTCAGGATTGGAAGACACCTGCGCCAGGAAACGTTTTTGACGCGGCGAGAGCAGCACAAATCCACTAAACAACGGTCTGCCTTGCACTTCTTCTTTGCCGTCTACATTCGTGACGTAATCGTAATAGTTGGTGTTAATCCAAGCACGCGCCGCCATAAAGAAGGTGAGGTCACTGCGGAAGGCAATCACCGCATCAAACAGGAATACACAGGGCAGAACTCGCTCAGCAGCTTCTTCCCAACGTAATGGTGACGGAGAGGCACTGGTCTGGGAAATTAATGCCCGCAATACGATGGTCCAGCGTGGATCTTCACCTGCTGCTTCCAAATCGACTGCCCAGCGATCGCGTTTTGACAAATCACCCTGAGTGCGAGAGAGGTCGCGCAATTCCTTGAGCAATTTCTTCAGATCATTTTCGCGATCGGCAGCCTTAATGCTGACCAGCGTATAGCGATAGCCAAAGCCCAGTCCCACTTCGCGAATATAGAGTTCTACAACTGGAATCCGGAAACTTACCTTACGTGCTTCCAGATAAATGAACCAGGCACGCAGCCAGGGAGAAGATTCATCTCGTCGCACTCGTAAGAAAGCAAAGCTCGCCGCGATCGTCGGTAAGCCTTGAATTTCTAGTGTTCCTTCACCATCAAATCCCTGTTCTTCGGGGCTATTCTTGAAGCTCACAGAACCATTCAGGCGGAAGGCTTCACCAATATTCAGATTGACTGCTAGTTCCTTAAAGTGAATCCGGGGCATAATTGATCCGGGCTCTGGCAAAGCGATCATCAAGCGATGCAGATCGGGACGTGAATTCGGTGTATCCCCAATACCCTGTGCAAATTTGAGCTGTCCAGACAGTTCCATTGCTGGATCGTCGCCAAACTCAGCCGCTTGGGGAATAAACCCGATCGCCCGTAGTTCCATTTCAAAGCAGCCTAGGAAGTTGAATGACTTCGGTTTGGGTAGCTCAATTACGAATTTGACGTGCTTGCCGATGACACGCGCATCTCCAGTGAGCGGGCACTCCACCAGATCAATCTTGATCACTTGCAGCAGCGCTAAAGCAAAGTTGCTGTCATCCGAAGGAAGCGGCGTAAATTGGGCACTGCCCGTCAGCGTAAAGTAAAGATGGAATTTGCCATCATTAACGAACTTCAAACCCAACGCATCGATCGAAAACTGAAAGCGAGTTCCCTGACATTTCAGCAGTTGATTGCCTTTGAGTTTAGCACTACCTGCCACCAGAGTCAGATTGTTCTCACGTTGGCTAAACTGAAGCGCAATATCCGCGATCGCATTCCCGACGAGTGCTGGAGGTAAAGGACCTGAACCACTCAGCGTAAAGTCGTTGATTTGATTTTCTTTGATCTCTAAGCAGCTACCGTGGAAGCGAAACTTGGTGTCAATACCGTTTAGTTTGGCAGGGCGATCGGTAACTTCTGCCGTTAAGTTAATGCCGTTTGGAGTGAGTGCAAATCCCTCGATCGCAAAGACGATCGGCTCATCACTGGCACGTGTATAGCTAATCTCAAAAACCGCTCCTTCAGCTTGCTGTACCTGATAGTTATAGTCTTTTGTGGCTAGGGTGAAATAGTGATACAGTGTTTGTCCGTTATCTTTTTTGATCTCTGCTCCCTTAAACTCCCATGTCAAACCCAGATGTTCTTTATTCTCTTTAGGCAAGACTGGCTCTGGTGAGAGTAGATCAATTCCCTTGCTATGATCAACCGATAACGCAAACTTCTCCCAATTAAACTTAGCCTGAATTTCGGTATCAAAGATTAAACTTCCGATCGTCATCTTAATCGGAAGTAAGAATTCGATTGTTTGTTTATCAAAATCTGGCTTAATGTTCTTTGGCTTGCCAACCTGAAGTAGCTGGCTATCATTTTTGTCTTTATCTTTGTCACCTTTCCGTTTTAAGAACGGTAAATCAAATGCGTCTTTATTGTATTCAAAGTCAATATCCCAATCGTCTTTTCTTAACGAGATTGTGTCATTTGCTAATGCAGGTTGATTGAGTGAATCAGGAACCGCAAAACTAAATCGGGTTAATGGGGTTGCAAGCTGACGGAAGAACTGAGGCGCATCGCTACCTTTGAGCGCAACATTTAATAAAACGAGGCTAACAGGTTGCTTTGTAGTTGCCATTAACTTAAAGAGATCAGGCGTTGCTTCTTTTTCGTCATTTTGCAGTTCTCGCTTGCTCTCTCGCGTCCAGGCAAAGGTGCTATTTGCAATAAATTTCTGGTCTTTTTCTGTTGTGAATACTAATCTGAAGCGATCGGGCTTGCCATCATTACCAAATCCTAAAACCAGACTGTAGTCTGCATTATTGGGCGTTGTAACCTGTAATCCGGGTAAGGTAAACGTGCGCGCACTGTTGGTCACAGACCAGTCTAGCCGCATCTCCTGAATCGGGTTGCCAAACACGACCCGCAGGGCAACCTTGCTGCTTCCTTGCGTTCCCTGTTCTGCAAAGTTCGGGGCAATTGTCCGTAGAAACTCACTTAATCGATCGGTTGTCCACTCGATCGCCAAATACTTCAAGCTACCAGCAAGCTGAACTGCAATTTTAGCAGCATCAATAATCAATCCAGTCGGAACAACCAGAAAGGGTTGGGTAATCTCAGCATTGCTTAAGTCGATTGGATCAGTGACAACAATCGGATTACCACTATCATCAACTGGACCAATCGTGTCGATCGTCACATAGTTTTCACCTGATCCAACTTCAAGATAAGGACGGCTAGTATCGACCTCATAGCGAGCAGAACCATTGGTTTGCACAAATCTTCGCATTGGCTGCAGCAGAGTAGGGCTGAAACGCACTGCTGTAATATTTGCCACGATCAACTCCTGGTTGGGGGTAGCCCGATCCTGGCTATTGTTAGCCGAATTGGCATCACCCCTTCGGGTGCTTACCTCTTTCAAGGAGGTTTGTGTAGATTTTTATATCAGTTGGTTAAACATGCGAATTTGGGTAGTGCATCAAAGGATGGTGGGTTAGATAAACTAGAGAGAGACATCTACTCTCAAGCTGGGTCTATGGAATGCCGTCTCTGTGGTCATCCCACTACACACAAACACGGTAAAGCTCCCAACGGCACTCAACGCTATTTCTGCCCGCACTGCCAGCAAAAGTTTAACGAACGGTTTGACACCTTGTACTACCATCGCCAAGTCACGCCCGAACAGATTCGGCAGGTTTTACAAGCACATAGCGAAGGTAGCAGCCTGAAGGGAGTTAGCCGCATCACGGGACTTGCGTATAACACGGTTGTTAGTATTGTTCGTGCCGCTAGTCAGCAAGCACAATTGGTTCATAACGCTCAAGTTCAAGCAGTGCAAACCCAGGAAGTGAGTACTGATGAACTATGGTGTTTTGTTGTAAAAAACAGAAGCAGTGCCTCCTAGATGAGTTAGAGGTTAGAGACTGTTGGATTGGAATGAGTCTGACGGATTCAAGTGGACTGATTTTGGCAGCACGTGTGGGAAAATATACGGATGAATTGATTGACGAACTAGTCGTTAGTAGCGAGGGAAAGACTGCCTGTAAACGCTGGAATAGTGATGATTGGGGAGGTTACAAACGAGTACTACCACCAGAGATTCTCCACCACATTGGCAAAGACAAAACACAATGCTTAGAGAGGACCAATGGCATTGTTAGACAACAAACGGGACGTTGGTACCGCAGACAGAACAAGTTTGGCAAGGTGTGGGAGCAAACCACGGTAACGACGCGGATAGTCGTGACTTACTTCAACTGGATTTGGCAGCATAGCCGATTGAAGACGACCGCCACTCAACGAGCAGGATTAACGCTACAGCCCTGGACTTGGCATGATCTCATTACCTATCGCACTATTATTTAACGCACTACCGTCAATTCAAGCAAGAATGGAAAAACCGTCGTCCCCAGAAATCTAAACAGGTGACAGGAGAGGAACCCATAAGATCAGAATTCTCAAATGCTTGGTGTCAAGGGAGGTTGAAACCATGACAACAGCTCAAACAATTCTGTCAGATCACGAAATTTTAGCCATTTTGCAGCAACGTATTCATCAAGAGAAACAGAATGTTGGTATTGTCGTAGGAGTCATTGATGAGAGTGGTAACCGTATCGTTGCACAGGGCAAGCGAGATCAGACAAATTCCTACCCGGTGGATGGAAATACCCTGTTTAAAATTGGCTCCATTACCAAAGTATTTACAACGCTAGTGCTGGCAAACCTGGTGGAGCAAGGTGCTCTCGACCTAGGCGATCGCATCTCTACACTGCTGCCTGATGCTGTGAAAGCACCCACTCGTAAGGGTCAAGAAATTTCCTTATTGCATTTAGCAACGCATACCTCCGGGTTGCCCTGTTTACCCGGTAACTTTGCCCCAGCAGATATGAGTAATCCCTATGTCGATTACTCCGTCGAACAGTTGTATGCGTTTTTATCTAGCTATCAATTGCCACGAGATATTGGCAGTCAGTACGAATATTCAAATCTAGGCACAGGTTTGCTGGGGCATCTTCTATGCCTTAAAACAGGCATGAATTACGAAACCCTCATTAAAACCCAGATTACTCAACCGCTGCAAATGCATGATACGGGCATTCAACTGACGGTTGAGCAACAGGCTCGCTTTGCAACTGGACATAACACCCTGGCTCAGCCCGTGCCTTATTGGGATTTGCCAACCCTGGCAGGAGCATTGCGATCGACCGCAAACGATTTACTCAAGTTCTTGGCAGCAAATTTGCAACTGGTATCTTCCTCGTTAAATGCAATCTTTCAGAAAACCCATGGGGTTCAGGCGCAAACGGGAATACCCGGAATGGCGATCGCGCTGGGCTGGCATGTTTTGAATCACCATGAGACAGAAATCATCTTCCATGACGGGGACACCGGTGGATTTCGCAGCTTTTTAGGCTTTGTGAAACAGAAGCGATTCGGGGTTGTGGTGCTATCGAATTCAGAGAATGATGTCAATGATATTGGCTTGCATCTGTTAGAACCCCGTTATCCCCTGGCTGAACATCATCCACCTAAAAAACGTCAGGCAATCCCTGTTGATCCCAACCTGTTTGATGCGTATGTAGGATGCTATGAACTCGCTCCAGACTTTATTCTCGCCGTTACCAAAGAACACGACCGACTCTACGCTCAAGCCACGGGGCAATCTCAGGTTGAGTTATTTGCAGAAACAGAGACTCAATTTTTTATTACCGAAGTCGATGCTCAAATTACCTTCATTCGAGATCCGCAAGGTCCTGTGGAGCACTTGATTCTGCATCAGGCAGGACAAGAAATCACAGCCCCAAAATTGAATCGTGATACAGAGTTGTAAGTGGAGGAAAAAGCGTTGAGTGAAGCCACTACAAAGGAGGGTGCCACTGTTCTGGGCACTGGTTTTCTAAAGGGTCATTGGTAGGATAGGTACAGTGCATGAATTTCAGCTGATGAGATGTCCCCATTGCCAGAGCGAACAAACCGTGAAAAACGGCAGAGTAAAGCTGCAAGACCAAAGTGTTCAACAACGATACTTATGCCAAGCTTGCGCTAAACGCTTCAATGAGCGGACGAATACTCCTATAGCTAGACTGAGAACCCCGGCACTGGTGGTTTCAGCGGCGATCAATGTGCGCACAGAAGGATTAGGATTGAGGGCCACGGGACGCTCCTTTGGCAAATCCCATGCGACGATTATTCGCTGGGAACGTCGAGTCGCTCAGCAAGGAAGTCAATGGTCTCCCCCTGCTCCCGATGGGACTGATGTCACACTCGAAGGAGATAAGGTGTACACTCGCGTCGGCGAGAACCTTCCCCCCCGGTGAATCATCAGGGTGGACGATTCACTTCATTGAGCGTGAAAGTCGCTATTGGGTCGCTGCCCAAGCTAGACGAAAAACGACTGAACTGTTTGAGAGAGGGACCCAGAAGGCTTAGGAGTGGGCGAAATCTGCTGACTTTATCCGGTGGTTTAGCGATGGAGAACGACGCTATGGCACGGTTTTGTGGCAGCTTGCTAGTGTCCACCTCAAAGCGGGGGAGGGTGCACCCCGACTACGGGCGACGCAAAGTCTGTCGGCAGGGGTTGGAGGTCGCAATGAAGATTAAGGGCTCTCAGGGACGTAAGCGAGTCGAGTAGGTGAAGGTGGAGCATCCGTTCACCGCGCTCAGTCCTGTGCATGAAGTGCACGTCAATCACAATGAAGCCCAAAATAGTGCCTTGAGAAGACGTGCGAGTGCTTATCGCAGACGACAGAATTTGTATGCCAAGCGAGTCGAGGGGTTGCAAAGAGTGCTAGACATTCAACGATTGGTGCATAATTGGGTGCGACCACACTGGGGACTGGGGAAAAACAGGACTCCGGCAACGGCAATGGGGTACTGTAGTCGTCCGATTTCGATGGATGAAATCTTGACCAGGCGAGGCTTTCATTGCCTCACCCCTTAAAAGACCAGTGCCCGAGTTAACAATACTCTCTTGACAATGGAGGAAGCGATCGCTTAAGCAACAGCAAATTTCAATGGTCTAATCAGGAAATTTGATTTCCTAGAGCTAGAGTCAAAGCGATCGCTTTCTTCTGTATAGGTAGCTGACTCAGCACAATTGCCTTTAATTCTAGGGCGTGCTTTAAAACCCTTTGGCAGAATAGAAATAGTGCAGGAATACTGATTAGCCTCCATGATTCTTCCACCACAAAAGAAGAACCGACGGGGTGAATTAAACGATCGGCAGTGGAAGCGCATTTGGCCCCTGCTTCCACCACAAAAGCCTCATACAGGTTGCCCCGCTAAAGACCATCGAACCGTCATCAACGACATCTTGTGGATTCTCAGAACTGGTGCTCCTTGGCGAGACTTACCCAGTCGCTATGGCCACTGGTCAACAGTTTCAGGTCGATTCTACCACTGGCGTCACATCGGCTTGTGGCAGCAACTGCTCGAAGCCCTGCAGATCGAGGCCGATGCCGAGGGCAAAATTAACTGGGACATCCACTTTGTCGATGGGAGTGTTGTCCGTGCGCATCAACATGCAGCAGGAGCAAAAAGGGGGAACTAGCCCCAAGCAGCCTCTTATCCACCACTGA
>NZ_JACJOD010000070.1 GCF_014695385.1 Trichocoleus sp. FACHB-46
TAATGGCTTGATAATCCCCTGTTTCCTCTCGCCGCTTCAGCCACAGGTCTAGGGTGTTGCGACTGATATTAAACATGCGACAGACGTCGCTTTTGCCTTCTCCACTCTGAAAAGCTTCAATCGCTTTTTGCCGCAGGTCATAGCTGTAAGGGACAGGCATAGTTGTTCCCAACGCTTCTCTCCCTCTAGAATAGCGTCCTAATGCAGCTACGTAGGGCTATACCTCCGCGATCGAGCGCTGCTGCGAACGCTGCTTCCTTCACCGCTGGGTTATGTGGGCATCCTTGGTCCGAAAAGTCGCACTCAGCGATTGCTTCAGGACTTGCAAGCCGATAGATTCATCCCCACAGCCGCTCAACTGCATCGCCTTTACAGTCCAATCGGTCTCGATATCGGTGCTGATGCGCCAGAGGCAATAGCTCTGGCGATTGTCGCAGAAATCCAAGCTGTTCTCGCCAATCGTTCTGGTGGCGCATTGAGAGAACGAATCGGCTCCATTCATAGCGAAGAATTGATACAAAAGGCAGAGGGCAAGAGGCAGAAGGCAGAAGGGAAGAATATGAACGGGACTTTGACCCTGCTCAATTCTTAGCCACCGAATCAAAGATGCAAGGTGGGAGACGAGAGACCCTTGCTCCCTTCCGGTCAAAAGACCGCTCGTGCATGAGAGCAAAAGTCAAACCTTCTGCCATCTGCCATCTGCCCTCTGCCTTCTGCCTTTCATTTTGAATTTTGAATTGCTTATGTCTGCTGTCGGTCTGATCGTGTTAGCCGCAGGCGCATCCACTCGGATGGGAATGCCGAAGCAACTGCTACAGTTCGGAGAACGGAGCCTCATCGGTCATGTTGTCGAAGTTGCGATCGCTTCGGTCTGCAATCCAATTATTGTTGTGCTGGGGGCAAGCAGCGATCGCATTAAACCAGAGGTTGAGCGGCTCGATGTACGAGTCGTCGAAAACCCGCACTGGGCAGAGGGAATGAGTACCTCAATTCGCATTGGCATAGAGACTCTTAATGCAATAAACCCAGATGTAGAAGCTGTGGTGCTGATGCTTTGCGATCAGCCTTTCGTCTCCACTCAAATTATCGATAAGCTGCAACCAGCTTACCGAGCTACAGGTAAGCCAATTATTGCTTCAGAATACGCAGAAATATCGGGCGTACCAGCATTATTCAGCCGCGCTTTGTTCTCGGAACTGAGCGCACTCAGCGGCGATGTAGGTGCAAGACAGGTCATCAAACAGCACGCCCACGCCGTTTTTGCAGTTCCTTTTCCAGAAGGTGCGATCGATCTCGATACACCAAAAAACTACGAGGCGTTTCAGGCACAGTCAGTTCCTTTCATCCACTGGCGATGATTTTGTACAGTGACTTTTCGTTTGTCATGGAGACACACTAATGTCGTAAAGAAACAAAGCTAATGCTAGCTGGCTTCTCCATCGGCAGTTAGCTTAATAATCGCGCTAGCTCAATGCTAGGTCGTTGAGCAAACTCTTTCTGTAACTCTGCCCCAGAAGGAGTTTTGCTGAGCGACACGAATCTGTCTCGATGTCATTTAATCTGGCACTGTACATTAGAGGTAGCAAGCTAAACTCATTTTGTTACAGGTGAACAATTACTGGGTACAAAGAAGATTTCTTGTTCAGATTGTAGATATGTATCAGTTCGAAAATTATTGACGATCGCTTGTTGCCGTAGGCTTTGAGCTTCAGACTGAGAGAGATTTGAACCGAGAACTAAGTAGTATATTCTAGAATTTACCTTTGATGGACAAATCCGGATGTCGGGAAAGGAGCGTGTGAACTCCAAACCAGCCGCTCGAATCGGCTCCTGACGTAATGCCTTAGGGTATTCTGATTGTGCGGCAATGACGTAGAACTTCTGATTGATAAGAGATGCTGCTGTTGAAGTAGAAGGGGAAGCAACTACTGCAGTACTCCGTTTTGAAAAAGGTAGACTGTCCCAGATCGTATTGCCATCTTTGGCGATTGTAGTTAAACCTGTGGTGATAGCAGCTAGGCTTCCTACCACTACACCTATCTTAATTAAAATACTCTGTTGACCTGATTTATCGCTGGACCCTGATTTTTCATCTGACATAAAGCAAATCCTGAAATCCAAGATAGTTAGCTAAGTTCAGAAGAACTACAAAGACAGTTTTGTAATTTTAGAAATATAACGTGGATTTCAACCGTCAAAGAGTCTTAACTATTACACTCAAACTTTATTTCATCCTTTATTGTCATACAGCAACTAAATTGAGGTAATTGGTAGCGGACCTGGACCAATTAATCTTTCGTGGCAGTCGATTTATGGAAGAAGTCGTCTTTTTCCACCGCAGGAGCGCCACTCTCATCCTTGCGGATCTCATCGAAAACTTTGAACTGAACAAAGTGAGTCAGCGATTGTATTGGCTACTTAAGTTAGGAGGGATTGCTGATCCTGATGGAAAAATCTCATTGGATTTGCGAATGACATTTTTGGGCAAAAGGGAACAGGCACGTAGCTGCTTAAAGAGAATACTTCAGTGGAACCCTGAAAAGTAATCTTATCTCACGGTCGTTGGTATGAGAATAACGTTACTGCTGAATTGCGTCGCGCTTTTCGCTGGCTTGAATAACTTCTAGACGACAGCAAGCTAACCCTTTGGCAGAGCGGATAGTATAAAAGACCTCATGCTTAGTTCTAGTCGTATCTGCCACCGCTCATCTCTGCCATGATGCTTTCAAGGTCTCGGTGGGATGTAAGGTTACCAGCGAGACCTTGAAAGCATTCATTCGCTATCTTTCCTTTACCTGCCTGTGCTCACTATCTGTAATCAGTAGATTCAGCCAGAGCGCGCCATTGTGCTGTTTCTTGCTCGACGTAAGCGTTTTTCTGGGCAATGGCTCGAAGGGTGTCTGTACCAAGCGGCAACCGTAGCGGTGGCGTATCAGCATTCGCGAGCTGAAGCATCGCCTGGGCAAGCTTGGTGGGATCTCCCGGTTGTTGATAGCTCAGCTCAGAGGCGATTTTACGAACTTTGCCGACCGTCTCTACGTAATCCGGAATTTCCATTGCGGTTTTCTGGAGCGAGCTGCCATCAAGGAAATTGGTGCGGAAGTATCCGGGTTCGACCACAGTGGCATGGATGCCTAGAGGCGCTAACTCATCATGCAGCGCTTCGGTAATGCCTTCAACGGCAAACTTGGTTGAGGAGTAGATGCCCCAGCCTGGAGTGGAGCGATAACCCCCAATCGATGAGAGGTTGATAATGTGTCCAGAGCGGCGCTGACGCATACTGGGCAATACGGCACGGGTCATATTCAACAGCCCAAAGACATTCGTGCGATAGACCCGCTCAACCTCTTCTGCACTGGTTTCTTCGATGCCACCCAGTAAACCGAATCCTGCATTGTTGACTAACACATCGATCTGCCCAAAGCGTTCCAGCGCTGCTGCCACTGCTGCTTGTACCTGAGCCTCATCGGTAATATCCAAGCTCAGCGTCAACACATTGGAGTTCGACTCGAATTGCCCTAAATCAGACTTTTTACGGGCGGTTGCAATTAATTGGTCTCCTGCTGCCAAAACAGCGATCGCAATTTCGGCACCAATTCCACGGGAAGCACCTGTAATAAACCATGTTTTCTGAGTCATCTGTCTATCTCCTTTACTGCTTTATCTTTTCATTACCTTTTTGGTATGGGTTCATCATAAGTTTTAGACAAAAGGTTCTAAATACATAAACTTTGCAGATTTTTGCCTAATTTTCTCAAACGGTCGCTCGATGATCCTGCTCAGTCACGTTATTCAAATATTTGCTTTGCCGTAATTCAGTGCAGGTTCAGTAGCGGCGTTGGAAGATAGAGCTTAATCGGAGAGGGGTTCTCCAACAATCGAAGTATCATACCGATGCCCAAGATCTGTCAAACCTTGCCTGAAGGTTGGACAGATTTGGGGAAAGAATTCGTCGATCCCACCAGGCTTGATGGTGAAGAGCAAGCTTCGATTCATACCAAGTGCTGAAGGAGGTCGGAGACACCTATGTAATTAATTTTTGCGATTGCTTCTAATTGAATCAGCATTCAAGTTGCATTTTTCAATGGAGTCAGAAGCCAGGAGCCTTTATTTCAAATTCTGGCTCCTAACTCCTCAAACCCTAGCCATGCAATCTAAGTGCACATCAGCTTACGATCTGGATTAAGGCTGAATTAACGTTTCGTACAAACTTGCTGCATTTGGATGTAGTTGTTTTTGTACACCTCTAACGTTCCAGACTGCTTGCTATCCAATGTGCCATCCCATACCCAGTATTGATAATTGCCATTCCGGAACTTGTAAACTTGAACGCCTTCTGTGGCTTGGCGCGTTCCTCTTCCCAAGCTCAAATTGCCGTTACGACTTATCGAGCGATAGAGTAGTTCACCTGAAGCCTTTGTTTTCCAAATATTGACATCATATCCACCTCGGCATCTCACACTAAGGATTAAACTCGCAGTAGAATCAGCAGTAGCAGGCAAATAGAAATTAACTGCAATACAAGTTGCTAGGGCAAGAAGGAAGGTGGAGCCGTTTAGGAATGTCTTCATGGTGTTGTAGCCTGTAGTTACTGGAGTGGAATTGTTTAATCAAATCGCTTTGATAGATCCAAAGTAGAGCAGTAACTGTATTCGGAAGTCGTGTCGCAGTTAGAGCTTTATTGACAAGAGTTCTCTTTCAAAAACTGATTTTTTGCGACACAACTTGAATAGTTAAACTCTAGAATGCTGTAGCCTCAGCTCCAGACCGGGCGTTCGGTGTTAATTGACTCAGATCTTGCACCAAGGCTTAAAAGGTGGCAGAAAGGGCGTGAAACTAATAGACCGCAAGAACCATGGACATTCTTGCCCACGCCCAAGAACTAATCTATCACTTGCTCGA
>NZ_JACJOD010000071.1 GCF_014695385.1 Trichocoleus sp. FACHB-46
TAATGGCTTGATAATCCCCTGTTTCCTCTCGCCGCTTCAGCCACAGGTCTAGGGTGTTGCGACTGATATTAAACATGCGACAGACGTCGCTTTTGCCTTCTCCACTCTGAAAAGCTTCAATCGCTTTTTGCCGCAGGTCATAGCTGTAAGGGGCAGGCATAGTTGTTCCCAACGCTTCTCTCCCTCTAGAATAGCGTCCTAATGCAGCTACGTAGGGCTATACCACCAGCCTGAGAAAATTTCTACACTGCTCGAAGCACTCAATCATCAAACCGTCGATCAGCTAAAAGCACTGGCGCAACTGTTGCCATCTGGTAAAATTCCAACGCCCAAAGCCGAGCTTGTCAGTTACGTGATGGAACGAATGCAAGGCAAATCGCTGCGATCGCTATGGCAGCAGGCCACGATCGCTGAAATCGTTCATAGCCCCAATGATTACTACTAGCCGGATCGATTTGTCAGTAAGTATGGTGCAGAAGCGACTTGGACGACTGGCAATCGCTTATCCTATTATTCACACAGCAATCCGTCGATTTTGGGGCTGTTTTTCTATAGCGTTACCATGCCGCAAGACCTAAAAGCGCAACTGAAAACATTTGTACCGCCGCCCGAACCGACGCGGATTGAAAGTCTAGAAACGCTGTCACCCACTCTGACGCGAACGCTAGTGGAATATAACTACCGCGATCGCGAACAGCATTCCACACAAGTTGAATTCCCATTGAGTATTCGTGAAACTGAAGCGGTTGCGGGACGAGATTTGCAGACGGTTTTGCAGTTAATAGACTTGGGCAAAGTCTTTATCAGGGACAAAACGTTTTTCCCGCCAAGCGCGACCCTAACAGCGATTGCTGAAGTGTTGGAAGAGGGCGACTACTATAGCGATTAGGTCGCCAAGCGATCGCCCGCAGGATGGGATTACAATTATGACATCGGCGCTATCAAGCCATTTGCCTGGGTGATGCTGTTGCAGGCAGGCAAGCTCGTAGAATTGAGCGGTAAACGGTTGGTTCTCACGAAGACTGAACAAAAAGCGATCAATAATCCGCCTGAAAAGACGCTGCAAACGTTATAAAAACAGTGGCTGAAAACAACCCGTCTGGATGAACTGCGGCGAATTGACAGTATCAAAGGTCAAACCGGAAAAGCCAAACGCAGCCTCACTGCCGTCGCTGGACGACGCAGTGTGATTGTGAATGCCCTGAAAGATTGCCCGATCACGCAATGGGTGGCACTGTCCGATTTTTTACGCTACATGATTGCCGCAGGCTATGACTTTGAGGTCAGCCGCAACAGCGAGACACTCTCCCTGGAGGGTTACGGTTCGCTCTACGACGGTAGTTGGCTACTTTTAGAAGCGCGATATCTTCTATGTTTTCTATTTGAGTATGTGTCG
The DNA here is from genome assembly GCF_014695385.1 of Trichocoleus sp. FACHB-46. Taxonomy (NCBI): domain Bacteria; kingdom Bacillati; phylum Cyanobacteriota; class Cyanophyceae; order Leptolyngbyales; family Trichocoleusaceae; genus Trichocoleus; species Trichocoleus sp. FACHB-46. The sequence continues at coordinate 1,397 of NZ_JACJOD010000071.1, forward strand.
ACGCTGGGCTTAATCGATGTAGCCTATCTGCATCCGGACGAGGGCTTTTTGATATTACCCAGCAACGATTACTACAGTGATAACACGTTGAGCCGCTACGATGGACTGGCGTATTTCCGCCTGAATGCGCTCGGTGCCTACTGTTTGGGCCTGAGCGATCGCTACCAGCCTGCGGTTCCCATGCAGAAACAGGTGCTGCGAATTCTGCCCAATTTAGAAGTTGTGGCGGTGAGTGAGTTGTCTCGCGCCGATCGCCTGATGCTCAACAGTTTTCTTGCCTCCGTGTCTGACGTCGTGTGGAAGTTGGATCAGGCCAAGCTGTTGGATGCGATCGCGCAGGGTCGCACTGTGGCGGAACTGCAAGACTGGCTGATTGCCAACAGCGGTGAAGCCTTGCCTCAGCCCGTGGCTCAGTTTCTGGCCGATCTGCAAACCCGCACCACCAGTTTGCAAGATTTAGGTTCTGCCCGATTGATTCGCTGCGCTGACGCTGCGCTTGCCGCCCGAATTGCCAGTGATTGACGTACCAAAGCGTTCTGTTTTATTGCGGATCAGCCGAAAGTGGTGGTTGCGGGACAGGCGTGCTATTTGGTGGTTCCTGCCGAAACAGAAACTAAGTTTCGCAATGGGTTAAAGAAGTTGGGCTACAGTCTGCCAGGGTTGAGCTAAATCATGTCCTACGTTGCTGAAAATGCGCTGATTATTCAAAGCGATCGCTCTGTGTTGCTGGAAGTGCATTCCCCTCGTGCGGATGCGGCTCGTGCGGCGATCGCCCCCTTTGCGGAACTAATTAAAAGCCCTGAACATATCCACACCTATCAGATTTCACCGCTGAGTATCTGGAACGCTCGTGCCGCCGGAATGCTCGTTGCTGACATGATTGCCGCCCTGCGTGACCATGTCAAATATCCCATGCCCGAAGCAGTCGCCCAAGAAATTAGTGCTTTGGGCAGTCGCTATGGTCTGACCGTGATTAAGCGCGACGACAATCGCCTGCTGCTCAAAACTGCTGATGTGCCGCTCGCCGAACTGCTCAGCCGCACTAATGAGGTAGCAAAGTATCTCGCAGACCGCCTGTCCGATCAAGTGTTTGCGGTCAATGCTGGGGATCGGGGTGTCTTGAAGCAGTCGCTGCTAGGGGCAGGCTATCCGGCGGAAGATTTGGCAGGTTATGTCACAGGCGATGCGCTGAAGTTAGAGTTGCGACCCATCAGCGCATCCGGTGCACCGTTTGTCCTACACGATTATCAGAAAGCATCGGCAGAAGCCTTTTATCAGGCGGGACGGGCGCAGGGCGGTAGCGGTGTGATTGTGCTGCCCTGCGGGGCTGGAAAAACAATGGTCGGGTTAGCTGCGATCGCTCAGGTGCAGGAAAATACCCTAATTCTCACCAGCAGTCTTACCTCCGTTCGTCAATGGCAGCGGGAGCTATTGGATAAAACGACACTGCCCCCCGATGCGATCGCTGAATACAGTGGTGAATCAAAACAGACGGCTCCGATCACGTTAGCGACGTATCAAATCCTGAGCTATCGCGCCAGCAAAGACGGGGAGTTTCCGCACTTTCAACTCTTTAAGGCGCGATCGTGGGGCTTGATTATCTATGACGAAGTACATCTGTTGCCCGCTCCCATCTTCCGCATTACGGCTGAACTGCAAGCCCGTCGCCGTCTGGGACTGACCGCCACCCTGATTCGTGAAGATGGCAAAGAAGGAGATGTTTTCGCTCTGATTGGCCCCAAACGCTACGATGTGCCCTGGCGCGAACTTGAAGGTCAAGGCTTTATTGCGGCAGCAGAATGCACTGAAATTCGCATTTCTCAAACTACAGCCCGACAGATGGAATATGCCGTTGCTGAAAAGCGCCACCAGTTTTGGATTGCCGCAGAAAATCCGCGTAAACACGAAGTGGTGCGATCGCTGCTACAGAAGGAGCATGGCCATCGCATCCTGATCATTGGAGAATTTTTGGATCAACTGAAGCAGCTCGCCACTTTGACTGAGCTACCGCTGGTGACAGGGAAAACGCCCTAAGCAGAACGCGATCGCTGCTACGAGCAGTTCCGCTCCGGTGAAATCTCTGGGCTCATTCTGTCTCGAGTCGGCAACTTTGCGCTCGATTTGCCCGATGCCGATGTGCTGATCCAGGTGTCTGGTAAGTACGGGTCCCGGCAGGAAGAAGCCCAGCGGCTCGGTCGAGTCTTGCGCCCCAAGTCGGATGGTCGCAGCGCCCAATTTTACACGCTGGTTTCCTTGCGTACCTGTGAAGAAGAGTTTGCCCGTCATCGGCAGTTGTTTCTGGCTGAGCAGGGATACAGCTATCACATCGAAATTCTTGCCGAGTGAGGGCGAATTGCCGAAGTTGCGTTCAATGTTGATAAAACGGTCGCTTTCCAGGGTTCAGTTGCAATAAAGCATCAACCAAATCTGCATAGGTGTCGGTAAAGTTGACCCAGCTGTAGGCAGACAAACCCGTATAAAAATGGTTATGTCTAGAGCGACTTCGCTGCGATTGTGAGAGACGAGCAATGTAATGAGCCACTCCTCGTTGACGCAGTTTTCGTCCCACCAAGGTTGCAGCTCCATAGGCTAAAGTCAGGACTGGGAGTGTCAATTCAAGGATTGAGAATTGAAGAGTAAGACAGGCAAATATACCTTTAGTAGCTGGTTGATCGATAAACAGTTGATCGTTGTGTTGGCTAAACCATCCAAGGTGTTTCGACACTCAAAGGTTGGATCAATTTGATCAGAGTCCAACTGAGCAGATAGATCCTGGTCGCTTTCCTCTTTATATAGAGGCAGAAACGGGATGAGAGCGTTTTTCAGCGCGTTCTGCTCTTGCTGTAAAAGAATCTCTTGCCATTGAGTATAGGGCAGTTTTTTGAGGGGATAGCCATATGCCTGAATGTTCTCGAAAAACTCTACTTTGCCAATTGGGAAAGGATGTACCATATGGAAGGCTTTTGTGAGTGACTGTGGCTGTTGGGATAAGTGAACGATCGCTTGACTGACATAATCGACTGGAACAAACGACTGCTGTTCATTTCCTGCATCAGGGAACACTCCCATCTGGATACAGCCTCGAATGAAACTAAATTCAAAATCTTTGCTGTTGCTGAGTCCAGTTTGGCTTGATCCTGCGATCGCACCTGCTCGAAACACAGTTACGGGTAACCCTCTTGATTGAGCGATCCACACTAGCTTTTCGGCAACCCATTTACTTTGGGAATAGCCCAGATCTAAATGGGTTTCATGACCGTCGATCGGCTCATCTTCTCGAATAATGGATGAGTCACTGGAAGGATTGCCAAAGATTGAAACGGTGGAAATGTGATGAACAGGTTTAACTTTGGTTTGACACGCTAGCCTGAGAACTTCTTGAGTTCCCAAAACATTCGGGGCTTTGAGCTGAGTGTAGGGTTTGAAGAAATTGACATCCGCACCGTTGTGATAGATCGCATCAATCTGAGCGGCTAATCGATCAAATTCATTGGGTGCAAGACCCAGCAACGGTTGGGCAAGATCTCCCAAAATGGGACTAATACGAGACTGATTGAATGCTGACTGCCACAATTGGTATTTTTCTAATGTGGATTGTACGCGGCTTAACCCTTCAGAAACAGTTGTCGCCCGAACTAAGCAATAGATGTGAGCCTCAGTGCGTTGTAGCAACTCTTGCAGCAAAAACGCGCCTAAAAACCCTGTTGCGCCTGTAAGTAGAATGTGTTGAGGATGAGAGACCTGACTCATCTCAAGTACCTGCGCTCTACTGGGTGAAATTTCAGGAGGCAAGATGGCTTCGGCCTCTAAAGCAAGCGTCTGTGTGAGGGATGTGATTCCTTCTTGATCAATTGTTTTGATCAGTTGAGCGAGCCCCGCGATCGTGGGTTGCTCAAACATGCAACGTACTGGTAACTTCACCTGAAGGCTTTCTCGGATAGCAGCAACTAGCTGAGCAGCTAGCAGTGAATTACCACCTAATTCAAAAAAATTGTCGTGGATACTCACCTGTTGCATGCCAAGAAGCTTACTCCAGAGGTCTGCCAACTGTCGTTCTACAACGGTTTGGGGTAGCGCGATCGCGGTTTCTGCCTCAAGTCGCTCTTGTTCAGGGGTGGGCAGGGCACGACGATCGATTTTGCCGTTGGCATTGAGCGGCATTGATCGCAGTAATACAAAGCGATCGGGTACCATATAATCTGGTAATTTTTGGTTCAAGAAATCTCGTAAGTTTCGAGTGACACTGCGCTGTAGCGTTTTGAGGAAGCCTTGAGCTTCAAAGAGAAATTCAACACTATGCCGCAGTGAACGTTGTTGATCTGGGGTGAGATTAAACTTAATGCCAGCTTGATTGCCTTGCTGCCATGCGATCGTTCCTTCCAACTGCTGTTCTTCAGTCGCTCCAGGTAGTTGAAGCCTTAACTGCACTGTGTGACCAGGTTTTCCATCTGCTGAAATTCCCATCAAACAGGTTCCATCAAAGGACAAGTCTACTGCCGTGACTTCAACGGGAGGGAGACCATTCACACTTGTTAAGCACTTGAGTTGCACCGGAAGGCGATCGGGTAAGAGGGTGGTTACTAAGTAGGCAATCAAGCGTTTGCCTCCGAGGGATTCTTGAACGACAACCACCGCTTCTTGAATGTCAGGATGCTGTGCCAGGACGGATTCAATTTCCCCGAGTTCAATGCGAAAGCCACGCAGCTTCACTTGATGGTCAATGCGACCGAGATAGTCGATCGCACCATCGGGACGGTAGCGGGACAGATCGCCTGTTTTGTATAGGCGGGGAGTGAGGTGGGTTTTCCCATCTTTCCTAAAGGGATCGCCAAGAAAGCGTTCTGCTGTCAATTCGGGACGGTTGAGGTAGCCCCTCGCAACATTCACACCACCGATGTAGAGTTCGCCCACAATCCCAATCGGCACAGGCTGAAGCTGAGCATCCAACACATACATCTGCGTGTTGGCGATCGGTCTGCCGATGGGAACTGAGCGCTGATCAGCTTCCGATTGGCAATGCCAGAAGGTGACATCGACAGCAGCTTCGGTGGGCCCATACAGGTTGTGCAACTGAGCATGGCAGCGCTCAAAGAAACGGGTTTGCAGATCTACAGGAAGTGCCTCACCACTGCACATAACCTGTCGGATGGTGTGGCAGCTTTCTATGTTGGGTTCTTCGAGAAACACCCGCAGCATGGAGGGAACAAAGTGCAGGGTGGTAATCTGCTGGTCGGCAATCAACTGCACCAGATAAGCAGGGTCTTTGTGTCCGTCCGGTCGAGCCACGACCAGACGTGCACCACTCATCAGCGGCCAGAAGAATTCCCAGACGGAGACATCGAAGCTGAAGGGGGTTTTTTGCAAGACGCGATCGTCCTTGGTCAACTGATACTCATCCTGCATCCACAGCAAGCGGTTGCAGATGCCCCGATGGGTGTTCATCGCGCCTTTAGGTTTACCTGTAGAGCCAGAGGTGTAGATGACATAGGCGAGGTGGTCAGCCGTGACACCGCTCTGCGGATTGTTGGTTGAGCCTTGAGCAAGCTGGTGCCAGTCTGCATCCAGGCAAAGGACAGTGGCTAAATTGGAAGGCAGGCGATCGAGCAGATGAGCTTGCGTCAACAAGATGGGGACTTGAGCATCCTCTAGCATGAACGCCAAGCGCTCTGATGGATAGCTGGGGTCGAAGGGGACATAGACACCGCCTGCTTTGAGAATGCCGAGGAGCCCGATGACCATCTCAAGGGAGCGATCGACGCAAATGCCCACGAGCACGTCTGGTTGCACGCCGAGGGTCTGTAAGTAGTGAGCGAGTTGATTCGCCCGTTGATTCAGTTCCTCATAGGTAAGGTGTTGCCCTTCAAAGCTGACGGCTACTGCATCTGGTGTCCGCTCCACTTGGGCTTCAACCCACTGGTGTAGGCAACGCTCCAACGGATAATCGACTTGAGTTTGATTCCATGCTTGAAGCTGCTGCTGTTCGGCAAGGCTGAGCAAGGGCAATTCAGAAAGCAATTGATTGGGGTTGGTGATAATCCCATCGATCAATGTTTGAAAATGTCCTGCCATTCGAGCGATCGTGGCGGCATCAAATAAATCTGTGCTGTACTCGATTTCAACTTTAAGAGTGTCGGCTTCTTCCTCCACTGCAAAGCTCAAATCAAATTTAGATGTCGGGCTTTCAATCGGATCAAAACTGAGCATTAAATCAGAAGTGAGGGTCGAAACAGACGCATTCTGGAAGACAAACATCACCTGAAATAGCGGATTTTGACTCAGGCTCCGTTCTGGATGCAGCGCTTCTACCAACTGCTCAAAGGGCAATCCCTGATGGTCATAGGCGTCTAAGGTGACTTGCTGGATTCGCTTCAGCAGTGTTTGAAAATTGGGATTTCCAGTGAGACTGGTGCGAAGCACAAGGGTATTCACAAAGAAACCAATCAGACCTTCAATTTCAACGCGATCGCGGTTGGCAATGGGTGAACCGACAAGAATATCCTCTTGCCCTGTATAACGGTACAGCAACGTTTTGAACGCGGCTAAGAGGATCATAAACAGGGTTACCCCTTCCCGCTGGGCAACAATTTTGAGGGCGGCGAGTTGGCGATCGCCGATTACAAAGGAGTGGGTTGCACCGCGAAACGTTTGAATTGCTGGACGAGGGCGATCGGTCGGCAGTTCCAGAATGGGTAGATGACCCCCAAGCTGTTGTGTCCAGTAGTTAAGTAGCTTAGTCTGCACATCTCCCTGAAGCCAATCACGCTGCCACTGAGCGAAGTCAGCATACTGAATCGAGAGTTCTGGCAGTGGTGAGCGTTGGCCTTGAGAAAACGCCGCATACAGATCAGATAGTTCCTGAAACAGCACGTTGAACGACCACAGATCGGAGACGATATGGTGCATGGTCAGCAACAGCACATGCTCAGTAGCAGATAGATGCAACAGAGTTGTTCGCATCAAGGGGCCAGTGCTGAGGTCAAATGGCTGTTGTGCGTCTGCTGCGGCGAGGCGTTGTACTTCTATTTGGCGATCGCCTTCCGGCAAGTGCTGTAACTCAACCACTGGAAGTTGCCAGGGCACTGTCGGCGCAATAACCTGGACGGGTTCATTATCAACTGTGGCAAAAGTTGTTCGGAGGCTCTCATGCCGCTGCACAATCTCGTCAACACTCTTTTCCAGTGCTGCGACATCCAGTGTTCCTTGTAGTCGTACCACCAGCGGCAAGTTGTAGAGCGAACGATCGGGAATCAGTTGATCCAAAAACCACAATCGTTGTTGAGCGAAGGACATGGGAAAGATGAGAACCTCGTCTTCCAATTGGTCGTCTTCCAAATCTTCTTCAATGTGAGGATCGTGATTCACGTCAAATAGCATGCTCATGCTCCTGATACCGCCTAAAAAGTGATGGTTCGAGATCGTCCGACCAGTGCCTTCACCCAATGTCTACGAAAGCCTTTACTGCAAAGACGACCGTTTAACCCGTCGAGCACTCCGAGAAATTGCGCCGATGGCTGGCACCACAGAACTACTGCCCTGAAGCTGTTCAATGACCGTAGCAAGCGCTGTCACAGTGGGCGACTCAAACAAGTGGCGCAGAGAGATATCCACCTGAAAGAGGCTTCGCGATCGCGAGATGACCTGAGTTGCTAGCAGCGAGTGTCCACCTAGTTCCAGGAAGTTGTCGTGGATGCTGATTTGCTCCAATCCCAAAACGTCCTGCCAGATACCTGCTAAGGTTTTCTCTATCAGAGTTTGCGGCGCTACAAAAGGAGTTTCCGATTGTGTCTGTTCCGGTGCTGGTAGCGCTTTGCGATCGAGCTTTCCATTTGCGTTGACAGGTAGCGTATCCAGCGTGACAACAGCAGCGGGAACCATATACTCCGGCAGTTGTTGATGGAGAAAGGCCTGCAAGTCTTGAGATAGGATCGTCTGTCCCGGTAGAGCAACCACATAGGCAACGAGTTGTTTGTCACCCAACGCTGTTTCGCGATCGATGACGATCGCCGCTTGCACCGTTGGATGTTGTGTCAGAACAGATTCAATTTCGCCGAGTTCAATCCGAAAGCCGCGCAACTTCACCTGATGGTCGATGCGACCGAGATAGTCGATCGCACCATCAGGGCGGTAACAGGCCAGATCCCCTGTTTTATACAGGCGAGGGGTGGGGGGGGGTTCCCCATTGCCTACGAATGGGTCGTGAATAAAACGCTCTGCTGTCAGCTCGGGACGGTTGAGGTAGCCTCGGGCAACATTTACGCCACCGATGTAGAGCTCGCCCACAATCCCAATGGGAACAGGTTGGAGCTGAGAATCTAACACATACATCTGCGTGTTGGCGATCGGTCTGCCAATGGGAACTGAGCGCTGATCAGCTTCTGGTTGACAGTGCCAGTACGTCACATCAACTGCCGCTTCGGTGGGGCCATACAGGTTGTGCAACTGAGCACTGCAGCGCTCAAAGAAACGGTTTTGGAGGTCAAGGGGCAGCGCTTCCCCACTGCACATGACTTGGCGAATCGAGTCACAGCGTTCTACACCTGGTTCTTCGAGAAACACCCGCAGCATCGAGGGGACGAAGTGCAAGGTCGTAATCTGCTGCTCGGCAATCACCTGCACCAAGTAGGCTGGGTCTTTGTGTCCTTCTGGTCGAGCCACAACTAGACGTGCACCACTCATCAGAGGCCAGAAAAATTCCCAGACGGAGACATCGAAGCTGAAGGGGGTTTTTTGCAGAACGCGATCGTCCTTGGTCAACTGATACTCATCCTGCATCCACAGCAGGCGATTGCAGATGCCCCGATGGGTATTCATCGCGCCTTTGGGTTTGCCAGTTGAACCGGACGTATAAATCACATAGGCGAGGTTGTCAGACGTAACGCCGCTATCAGGATTGTGCTTGTAGCCTTGAGCAATTTGCTGCCAGTCTGTATCAAGGCAAAGTGTCTGTGCCTGATGGGGCGGGAGTTGATCGACTAGATAAGCTTGCGTTAACAAGATGGGCACTTGCGCATCTTCGAGCATGAACGCTAGACGGTCTGATGGATAGCTGGGGTCGAAGGGGACATATGCACCGCCGGCTTTGAGAATGCTGAGGAGTCCGATCACCATCTCCAAGGAGCGATCGACACAGATGCCCACAAGCGTGTCTGGTTTTACGCCAAGTGTCTGTAAGTAGTGAGCGAGTTGATTTGCTCGTTCATTCAGTTCTCGATAGGTGAGATGTTGCCCTTCAAAGCTAACGGCTACTGCATCTGGTGTCCGCTCCACCTGCATTTCAATCCACTGATGCAAACAGATTTCTAGCGGGTAGGCAACCTGGGTTTGATTCCACGCCTGTAGCTGCTGCTGTTCAGCGATCGGCAGGAGGGGTAGAGCCGCCAGCGTTCCGTCTGGATTGCTAACAATACCTTCTAACAGAGTTTGAAAATGGCCTGCCATCCGGGCAATGGTTTCAGCGCTAAACAGTTCAGTGCTATAGGACAGTTGACCCGTCAGCCCGTCTGCCCCTTCACTCAATGTAATCAGCAAATCGCAGGTTACGGTGCCATTCTCCACTGGACTAGGATACTCTAGCGTCCAGCCAGGGGTATCGTTTGACATCGGGGGATCGAGGAGTAACATCACTTGGTAAAGCGGATTTTGCCCCAAGCGTCGATCCGATCGCGATACTTCGACTAGCTTCTGGAAGGGAACGTGCTGATGGGTATAGGCAGCCAGTGCAACCTCGCGTACTCTGACCAAAAGTTCTCGAAAAGTGGGATTACCAGACAGATCCGATCGCAGCACCAAGAAATTGGCAAAGAAGCCCAACAAGTTCTCTAGCTCTGGGCGATCGCGCCCTGCCGTAATAAAGCCAACTGGAATATCGGTTTGTCCGGTATAGCGAGCAAGTAGAGTTTGAAAGGCTGCCTGCAAAGTGATAAACAGCGTTACGCTCTCTTTGCGACAAAGTGCTTTCAGTTTGTTGGTCAGCTCTTTGGAGAAAGCGAGGCTGTAACTGGCTCCAGCGAAGGTTGGGTTTGCAGGCGGTGGGTAATCGGTAGGTAACTGCAATGTGGGCAGATCGGTGAGTTGCTGCTTCCAGTACGCTAAATGGGGCTCTAGAACATCTGGCTGTAACCAACGTCGTTGCCAAAAGGCGTAATCTGCATATTGAATCGGCAGCTCAGGTAAAGGAGAAGGTTTGCCCGCCTGGAAAGCCATGTATAGGGCTTCTAACTCTTGCAATAGGATTGAGAGCGAAAGCCCGTCGTAGCTGATGTGGTGCAGCGTGATGAAGAGCTGATACTCGGTTTCGGTGTATTGAACCAGGGTTGATCGCAGCAGCAAATCTGCACTGAGATCAAAGGGACGATGAACGTCTGCTGTCACCTGTCGAATAGCTTCTGCCGCTCGATCGCCTTCAGGTAGACTCTGTAGATCAATACAATGCACGGTGAATTTTGTCGCTGCCTGCACCACTTGCACAGGTAAACCGTCTATCGTTGTATAGGTTGTGCGCCAAATTTCGTGCCGTCTCACGATTTCTTGCAGCGCTTGCTCTAGTGCAGCCTGGTTGAGTGCCCCTGACCAGCGCAGGGCAAAGGTATGGTTGTAATAGGGCACATTAGGCTGGAGTTGCGCCAGTACCCACATCATCTCCTGCGAAAACGATAGTGGAAGCGAGCGATCGCGCTGTACCGGGAGCAATGGCGGAGCTGCTTGTTGGTCGTTTCGATGGCTTTCTATTTCTAAAGCTTGAGCAAGGTTAGCGATCGTGGGTGCTTCAAACAAACTACGTAGCGGCAGCTCGACCTGAAAGATTGTGCGGAGCCGAGAAATAATCTGTACGCCTAGAAGTGAGTGTCCCCCTAGCTCAAAGAAATTGGCATGAGTGCTGACCTGTTCTAGCCCCAAGACCTCTGCCCAAATTTCTGCCATGACTTCTTCAACGGCTGTACGAGGAGCTACAAAGTCGGTTGCGGTCGTTGTTAAAGCTGGGTTAAAAGTCGGTAATGCGTTGCGATCAATCTTGCCATTGGGTGTCATAGGCAGCGTGGTCAGCAGCATGAACCCAGATGGAATCATGTAGTCTGGCAGCTTAGACTGCAGAAATTGCCGCAAGTTTTCAGTCAGCGTGCGCTGGAGCGTCCTTAAAAATCCCTGTGCTTCTAGCAGGTGATGCACTGCTTGTTGCAATAACGCTTGCTGAAGTGCAGTCAAACTCAATTGAATGCCGACTCGTTGCTCTTGGTTCCAGGCAACCTGTCCTTCTAGAAATATGGGTTCAGTGGTAGTCGGTAACTGCAGGCATAACTGCACGGGCTGTCCGCGCTGCCAATCATCGGGTGCATTTCCAAGGCAAAGCCCTCCCAGTGAGAGGTCTTCTGTGCAGAGTTCTACGGTGCGATCGCCCGCTTCTACCCGACAGGGAATCTGCATCGGCACGCGATCGGGAATGAGATTGGAGACAACATAGGCGATCAGTCGCTTATTCCCTTGGACATCATCACTCGCCAGAACAACCGCCTCTTGTACACCGGGGTGCTGGCCTAGTGCTGATTCAATGTCACCTAATTCCACCCGGAAGCCGCGAACCTTCACCTGTTGATCGAGGCGGCCAAAGTACTCTAGATTGCCATCGGCACGGAACCGAACGAGATCACCTGTCTTGTAAAGTCGGGGTGTAAGGGATGTTTTCCCGTGATTGAAAAATGGATTGGGAATGAACTTTTCTGCTGTTAATTCTGGACGATTGAGGTAGCCTCGCGCCAAGCCTGCGCCCCCAATGTAGAGTTCGCCAGGAACGCCGATTGGTAATGGTTGCAAGTCTTGATCTAACACATAGACTTGCACGTTAGATAAGGGGCGGCCAATAGGAATGGCTGTCTTGTCGGTAATGGCGGGCTGAGAGAGAGAAGCGGCTGTTGCTACGATTGTGGTTTCAGTCGGACCATAAGTATTCATCAGCTTGGGGCGATCGCCGACGTAGGTATTCCAGGTGGCAACCTGTGCTGGGAGAGCGGCTTCTCCACCAAGGATCACCAACCGCAGAGATGCTGGCAATTTCAACTGAGCTGATGCCAACTGTGTCGTGAGCTGATGCCAATAAGCAGTCGGCAGATCCAACACGGTCAGGTGCAACTCCTGGCATTGGTGCATGAAGGTTGCCACCGAGCCCAACATCTCATCAGTCCGCAGCACCAATGTGCCACCCGTCGTCAAACAGGGATAAATTTCCTCAGCTGCTGTGTCGAAACTTACAGAGGCGAACTGCAAAATACGATCGCTGGCTGTCATTTCATACGCCGCGATCGCTGCTTGCGTGAAGTTTACAAGCGATCGATGTTCGATCATCACACCTTTGGGCTTGCCCGTAGACCCAGAGGTGTAAATCACATAAGCCAGATTGTTGGGTTGTGCGTGATGAACCGGATTCTCGCACGGTTGCTGAGCAATAGTCTTCCAGTCTCGATCGAGGCAAACAATTTGGGCGCTGGTATCTGGCAAGGTCGCCAACCATTTTGATTGAGTCAGCAGCACTCCAACCTGAGCATCACCGACCATAGCGGCAATCCGCTCTTTGGGATAGCTAGGATCAAGGGGCACATACGCCCCACCTGCTTTGAGGATGCCAAGCAGACCCACAATCATCTCAGGCGATCGCTCCACACACAAACCAACCAGACTCTCTGGTTTAACGCCCAACTGTTTGAGATGGTGTGCTAACTGATTGGCGCGATCGTTCAACTCCTGATACGTCAGTTGCGTTTGATGAAACACCACCGCGATCGCTTGTGGAGACTGGCTAACCTGCGCTTCAAACTGCTCGTGGATACACAGGTTGGTGGTGTAAGCAGCATCGGTTTGGTTCCATGCTGTTAATAACGACTGTTCGGTTGGGGTGAGAATCGGCAACTCCGATAAGTGGCATTCAGGATGGGCAACTATCCCTTCCAATAGGGTTTGGTAATGTCCCGCCATTCGCGCGATCGTGTCGGCTTCAAATAGCTCTGTATTGTATTCCCAAATGCCCAGCAGTCCGTGTTCGGTATACTCCAACGACAACGTTAAATCAAACCTGGCCAATTCCTGTTCCGTGCTGTCCATTGCAACAGTCAAATCTAGCCGTGCCCCATTTTCAAGCTGAAGGGGATGCAGTATTACGCCAGCTAATTCCAATGATGGTGTCGGAGCATTTTGCAAGACAAACATCACCTGAAACAAAGGTGTATGACTGAGATTGCGATCGGGATGAAGTGCCTCTACCAACTGCTCAAACGGCAAATCTTGATGGGCATAGGCTTCTAGGGCAACTTCCCGGACTCGCTTCAGTAAGTCCGAAACTGTCGGATTGCCAGATAGATCAGTCCGCAGCACCAATGTATTGATGAAAAAACCAATCAACGCCTCCACTTCTGCCCGGTGACGATTGGCGATCGGTGAACCTACCACCACATCGTGTTGCCGGGTGTAGCGATAGAGTAAAAGTTGAAATGCAGCCAGAAGTGTCATGAAGGGAGTGATGCCCATCTGCTGACTCAAAAACTCGATCGATGGGTTGAGTGCAGCAGGTAGCAGAAACGATTGCACACCTCCCCGAAACGTTTGCACCGAGGGACGCGGATGATCGGTCGGCAATTCCATGACTGCAGGGGCACCCGCAAGTTGTTGTTTCCAATATGCAAGCTGCTCCTGCCCACGATGTTGCATTGAGTGCCGCTGCCACTGGGCAAAATCAGCATACTGAATTGCAAGCTTGGGTAACGGAGATGGTTGATTGAGAGCATGCGCCTCATAGAGTGCTGCCAACTCTTGAATCAACACGCCGATCGACCATCCATCGGAAATAATGTGATGCATTGTCAGCAGTAGAATATATTTTGCTTCGTCTATCTGCCAGAGATGGCAACGAAACAGTGGCCCCTGAGCTAAATCAAATGGTTGCTGTGCGGCTGCGATGACATGACTCTGGGCGGCAATTTCCCGTTGGTGTTGCGGTAGCGATCGCAGATCTATCACGGGTAGCGGCACATTCAGAGTGGGTGCAATCACCTGAAATGGCTGTCCATCAACCGCAGCAAAAGTTGTTTTTAAGGACTCGTGACGCTGAACAATTTCATTTAAGCTTTGCTCAAACGCTGCCACATTGAGCGATCCATTTAATTGCAATGCTTGTGGAATGTTGTAAAACGCGCTATTCGGTACTAACTGATCCAAAAACCACAACCGCTGTTGGGCAAAGGAAAGCAGTAGTTTTTCGGTACGGGGAATGGGCTGAATGGTGTCTAGAGGCGATCGCTCGACTCCTACAGCTTCTAAATGCTTGCCGAGTTCAGCGATCGTAGGCGCATTAAACAGGTGTCGTAGTGGTACTTCCACCTGAAAGAGATCCCGAATGCGAGAGACAACCTGCGTTCCTAATAGAGAATGACCGCCTAGTTCAAAGAAGTTGTCCGTAATGCCGACCCGCTCTAGCTTCAACACCTCTGCCCAGATATTTGCCAACTGAGCTTCAGTTGTTGTGTGGGGGGCAATATATTCTGCTGGTTCAAAGGTAGTGCGATCGGGAGCAGGCAGAGCACGGCGATCGATCTTGCCGTTCACCGTCAGTGGCAGTGATTCCAACCGCACAAAGGCAGTAGGCACCATATAAATGGGTAGTTGCTCTTGCATGAAGCTGCGAAGCTGAAGCGTTGACTGCTCACTGCTTCCTGCCTTAGGCACAACATACGCCACTAACTGTTTATCACCCAGAACATCCTCCCGAGCAATAACCACAGCTGTTTCTACCTGAGGATGTTGTCCTAACAGCGCTTCTAGCTCTCCTAATTCAATCCTAAAGCCCCGAATTTTGACTTGATCATCAATTCGCCCTAGATACTCTAAGTTGCCATCGAGACGTTGACGAACTAGATCTCCGGTTTTGTAGAGGCGAGGAGCGGAGAGTGAAAAGTGAGAAGTTGGAGAGCCATTCCCATTCTCTACTCTCTGTTCTTCATCCCTCAAGAAAAAATTTGGAATAAACTTTTCAGCAGTTAAATCAGGACGGTTTAAATACCCCCGCGCTAGACCTGCGCCAGCAATCCAGAGTTCACCCGATTCACCTAGGGGAACAGGCTGTAAATGTTGGTCGAGTACGTAGGTTTGAATATTGGCGATCGCTTTCCCAATCGGCAACTCAACCGTTAGATCAATCACTGCCTCCGATAGGTCATACAGCGTTGCAATCACAGTTGATTCAGTAGGACCATAGGTGTTTAACAGACGGACTCGCTTGCCAACCTGTTGTTGCCAAACCGCCAATCGTGTAGGTAATGCCCTTTCTCCGCCAATAACAACGAGACGGAGACTAGCAGGGAGTGCTAATTGATCGGTTTCCAGGCGAGCCGTGAGTTCGTGCCAGTAAGCGGTAGGCAAGCTGAGCACAGTGAGTTGCCAGGTTTGACAAGCTTGCAAAAAGGTAGAAACCGAGGCCAGCATCAGCTCAGACCGCAGCACTAGGGCTGCCCCAACGCAGAGACACGGATAGATTTCTTCGGCACTGGCATCAAAACTAATCGAAGCAAATTGGAGGACACGATCGCGATCGCTCATCTCGTAAGCATCAATCACAGCTTGCGTGTAGTTCACCAGCGATCGATGTTCAATCATCACCCCTTTGGGCTTTCCTGTCGAACCTGATGTGTAGATGATGTATGCCAGGTTCGCCGCTGTCGCTTGTGAGGCTAAATTTTCTGGGTCATAGTCAGTTATCTTTTCCCAGTCGGCATCTAGGCAAAACACATTAAGACAATGATCAGGCAAAGATGGCAACGTTCCTGTCTGAGCCAGCAGCACAGATACCTGTGAATCTTCTAGCATCCAGGCAAGCCGATCTTTGGGATATGCCGGATCTAGTGGGACGTACGCACTACCTGCTTTGAGAATCGCAAGGATACCCACCAGCATCTCTAGGGAGCGATCGACACATAAACCCACCAACACATCAGGCCCAACCCCCAGCGTTTGCAAATGCCGAGCAAGCTGATTGGCACGGGCATTCAACGCGTGATACGTTAACTGTCCCTGTTCGCACACCACCGCTATTGCAGAGGGCGATCGCTGTGCTTGGGCTTCAAACAGATTGTGGATCAAGACTTCCCTAATACTGTTGTTCATGCGGTGGGTGGGATCAGAACAGGTGAATAAATTAAACAACTGTAGTGTTCCCGAGAAACAGCACGATTGACCTATGAAGCCAACTTGCTACAAGGAAGGGTGTGGTTAAACATCGAGCAAATTAAGATTTTGAAGCAAAGCTTAGCTTTCGAGTACAACCTGGGAACTCTACAAAACAATGTGATAAGTCTTTTTGTTTCTGGTGAAGCTCTTATGCGTCAACTCTTCCCAAATCATCATCGAACGAAGATTGACGATCCGATCACCGAATCTTTACCAGCAACGGCATTAGTTGCCCATCACTTGTGCAAGTCCTATGGCGATCGCGCTGTGGTGCAAGATGTCTCATTCACGCTGGAAGCTGGCGAGATCTTGGGCTTTCTGGGGCCAAATGGGGCTGGTAAAACCACCACAATCGGGATGCTTTACGGCGCGGTGATTCCCGATCGCGGTTTCGTGCAGCTCGATCGTTGGCAGGTACAAACACAAGGGCAGCAAGCTCGCTCCCGCATGGGCATTGTCACCCAGGAAGACAATCTTGACCCAGAGCTGACAGTATTTGAAAATCTTGTCTTTTTTGCCAACTACTACCGCATCACAGGGCAAGCGGCTCGTCTGCGCGCAGGAGAATTATTGGCTCAAGTTGGGCTGCAAGAGTACGGCAAATATAAGCCTGACGAACTTTCTGGTGGATTGAAGCGACGGGCGGTTTTGGCAAGAGCGTTGATTAACAGACCCCATATTGTGTTTCTAGATGAACCAACGACTGGACTCGACCCTGATGCACGGCAGGAGTTTTGGAAGTTGGTCAGTCAACTCAAGCAGGATGGCTGTGGAGTGCTGTTGACAACTCACTATATGGATGAAGTGCAGCGCTTGTGCGATCGCCTAATACTGCTCCAGCAAGGTCAGGTACTTGATCAGGGCACATCAGCAGCATTGATTGAGCGCATTATTGGGGCAGAAGTTGTGGAGGTTGCTGGCGTTGCCGAATCGGTGCTGCAACAACTGGCAACGCAAGCAGGTGTGTGGTGCAGTCCCTTCGGTAGTAGTTATTTACTCGCATTGCCAGCCCATGAACCTGATCAGCTCTGGCAACAACTGGGAGGTATACAGCTAACCAGTCTGACTCGTCGCCGCGCCAATTTAGAAGATGTCTTTCTACGGCTGACAGGTAGGTCTCTACAATGAAAATTCGCTCAACCGTTACGCTTTGGGGAGTCTATTCTGTC
Organism: Trichocoleus sp. FACHB-46; assembly: GCF_014695385.1. NCBI lineage: Bacteria > Bacillati > Cyanobacteriota > Cyanophyceae > Leptolyngbyales > Trichocoleusaceae > Trichocoleus > Trichocoleus sp. FACHB-46. The sequence continues at coordinate 18,769 of NZ_JACJOD010000071.1, forward strand.
TGGCGACGACATCTGAAAGTGTTTCAAAACACTTGGATTGTCAACTTCTTGCCACCAATTCTAGAGCCGATCGTGTACTTAGTCTCGTTTGGTGTTGGCTTAACGCCACTCATTGGCAAGGTGAATTACGAAGGGCAAACTATTAGCTATCTCACCTTTCTCGCTCCTGGCATGATCGCTGCTGGGGCACTCTATCCATCGTTCTTTGAAGGGTCTTACGGCACGTTCATCCGATTGCGTTTTGAGAAGATTTGGCAGGCCATGTTGACGGCTCCTTTAACCTTCACAGAAGTATTTTTGGGTGATTGGCTGTGGGCAGCAACTCGCGGCACAGTAGTCGGCTTTATGACAGGCATGGTAGCCGTTGTCTGGGGGCTCTACTCGTTTTGGCACCTAGTCTTGTCACTACCCTTAATTTTCTTGGGAAGCTTGTTGTTCGCCGCGATCGGACTATTCACGGCTGGTTGCGTTAAAACGATGGATCAGGTGAACATCCCTGTTTTTCTGCTCATTATCCCGATGTTTACCTTCTGCGGTACTTACTTTCCGAGAAATACTTTACCACCCCTCCTGAAAACTATTACCGGATTTTTCCCTCTCTCTGCGTTTACTGATCTGTTGCGCTGGTCTTTGGGATTACCCAATTTCTGGCTATGGGAATTGCTGTGGATGTTGCTGTGCACTACCGTCTTTGGTGTTTTAGCCTGGCGGCGTATTTATCCTCAGCTCTTCCGCTAAGCGTTTGTAAAAATATTTTGTCTGAAATACTTGCTGATACAACGCTTCAGACGACTGGAGTTCAGTAATTCCCTCGAAGTATCCAGACTAAGGTATACCGCACAATAGAAACATAAAACACTGTAATAGTGAGATTTCGTTCTGTAGGTATCTTACTATTGCAGCGCTTTAGCTTAAACATAAACCTGTCTCCAGTGGCGCGATTAGGATGAACTCGAATTACAGCGTTACAAGCAAGCTTTATGAAAACGTCAACACTGTTATTTATCGTGGTCAAGATAAAGAGAGCGGCAGATCCGTTGTCATTAAGACGGTAAGATCTAGCGATCCGACACAGAGAGAAATCGCTAGGTTACGGCATGAATACGAGCTTTCAAAAGATCTCAACATCAAAGGGGTTGTCAAGCCTTATGCGCTAGAAGCTTTTGGTGCAGGGGAGGCAATGATTCTTGAAGATTTTGATGGTGAATCTTTAAGAATGTTCTTGTCTTCTAGGACGCTTACTATTAAAGATTTTTTGGCGATCGCCATTCAACTCGCAGAGACCCTGGGAGAACTCCATCAAAAAAATATTATCCACAAAGATATTAAGCCGCAAAATATTATTATTAATGCCGCAACTGGACAAGTTAAGATTACCGATTTCTCCATTGCTTCTCGTCTGTCTAGAGAAAATCAAGTTATTAGCAACCTCAATTTATTAGAAGGGACGCTGGCTTACATGTCGCCAGAACAGACCGGACGCATGAACCGCTCCCTGGACTACCGCACAGACTTTTACTCACTAGGGGTGACATTCTACGAGATGCTCACAGGGCAGCTCCCCTATACAGTCACCGACGCAATGGAGTTAGTCCACTGTCATATTGCGAAAAATGCTCTCCCTCCACATACACTGAACGCCCAGATTCCCCATGTTCTATCAGCGATCGTCATGAAGCTGTTAGCAAAAACGGCTGAAGATCGCTATCAAAGTGCTTACGGTATTAAAGTAGACCTGGAGACTTGTCTGAAACAGTTAGAGACTACGGGTGTAGTTGAAGACTTTACCCTTGGTCTACGTGACATCTCTGCTAAATTTCAAATTCCACAGAAGCTCTATGGTCGTGAGCAGGAAGTTGCAGTCTTACTGGCTGCCTTCGATCGCGTAGCAGACGTAGGGAATAGCCAAGAACTTTACCCGACTCTCGATTCTCAACACCCCGCTCCGTCTCGTAGCGAACTCATGCTGGTAGCGGGCTACTCTGGCATTGGCAAATCGGCTTTAGTCAATGAAATCCATAAGCCAGTTGTACGTCAGCGTGGTTACTTTATTGCTGGAAAATTTGACCAGTTTAAGCGCAACATTCCCTATGCATCTCTCATTCAAGCGTTTCAAGAATTAATTCGACAAATCCTGACTGAAAGTGAGGCTCAAATTCAGGTTTGGAAAGAGAAACTAATCACGGCTCTCAACCCAAATGGTCAAGTTATTATTGATGTCATTCCTGAAGTTGAGCTGATTATTGGATCGCAACCAGCGGTGCCTCAGTTAGGATCATCTGAATCTCAAAACCGCTTCAATTTAGTGTTTCAACAGTTTCTGAGTCTTTTCGCTCAGAAAGAACATCCTCTAGTTCTCTTTCTAGATGATTTGCAATGGGCAGATTCTGCTTCTTTAAAGCTCTTACAACTGTTAATGACGGCTTCTGACCAACAATGCTTGTTGTTGATTGGAGCCTATCGAGACAACGAGGTGAATCTAACCCATCCCTTAATGTTGGCGTTGGAAGACATTCAAAACGCTGGAACGGTTGTTAATACAATTACTTTAGCGCCGCTAGCTGTTGATGATGTGAATCAATTAGTAGCTGATACGTTGCACAGTGATACAGCTAAATCTAGACCATTAGCTGAGCTTTTGCTGCAAAAAACAGGAGGAAACCCCTTCTTCTTGACTCAGATGCTTTCCTCATTGCATCAAGAAAAGCTGTTGTCTTACAACGTAGAATCTGGGCAGTGGCAGTGGACGCTTGAGCAAATTCAGCAGGTAGGCATCACAGACAACGTTGTGGAGCTGATGGTAGGCAAATTACAAAAACTACCTGACGTGACCCAAAACGCCCTGAAGTTAGCGGCTTGTATTGGTAGCACATTTAATCTTAATTTATTAGCGATCGTTAACGAAAAGCCTTTATCCACAACAGCAGGTGAGTTATGGGAAGCATTACAGTGCGGACTGGTCTTACCGCTCAGCGATACCTACAAATTGGCGCTGGTTGATTCGTCGGGAACTGATTCTTCGGCTGCGGGAGAGACACTAGAGGTTAGTTACCGCTTTCTTCACGATCGGGTGCAGCAAGCTGCCTATTTTCTGATTCCTGAAGAGGGTAAAAAAGAAACTCACTTAAAGGTGGGACGCTTGTTGCTGAAATATACGAAACCAGCAGAGCGAGACGAAAAGATTTTTGACTTGGTCAACCAGCTAAACATTGGCATTGACTTGATTACTGCTCAAATAGAAAGAACTGAATTAGCAGCATTAAATTTACTAGCTGGACGCAAAGCAAAAGCAGCAACGGCATATGAACCTGCGCTGAAGTACTTAACCACAGGTTTGGATCTGCTTGCAGAAGATAGCTGGCAAAGTCAATATGAGCTAGCCTCTGCTTTACACATCGAAACCGTTGAAGTTGAGTACTTGAATACCCACTTTGAGCGAGCCGAGCAGCTCACTGAAGTTGTTCTAGAACATACTCAAGATCTCTTGCAAAAAGTCAAGGTTTACCAGACCAAGATTTATTTCAACATTGCTCGCAATCAAATGTTGGATGCGATCGCGACTTCGTTGCAAGTGTTAGACCTGTTGGGTGAAAGCCTGACTCAAGAAGCACCACAGGAAGTCGTAGTTGAAGATTTAATCCATCTGCCAGAGATGAGCGATCCGTACAAGCTGGCAGCAATGGAAATTCTGATTACGCTCCTGACTCCCTGCCTGAATGCCAAACCAGAACTACTTCCTGCTATGTCATTCACGCTGGCTAGTCTAGCGATGCGACACGGTAATTCTTCCTTTGCAGCGATGGGGTATGCCTTGTATGGCTTAATCCTCTGTGGTGGCTTAAATCGCATTGAGGAAGGATATCGCTTTGGCCAATTGGGTTTGAAATTGCAAGAACAGTTTCATGCTAAAGAGCTAGAGGCAAAAGTAATCAATATCTTTAATGTCTTTATCAGACATTGGAAAGAGCCTGCTAAGACGACGATTAGCCCTTTACTTGCTGGCATTCAGGCAGGGTTAAATACAGGCGATGTAGAATATGCCTGCTATAACTCCACATCCTACTGTAACTATCTATTTTTTGTTGGAGAACCGTTAAGCGAAGTTAATCAAAAGCAAGCGAAGTATGTCGAGTTGCTGCTGAGTCTCAAGCAAGAGTATCAAATCTACTTTACTCAAATTGTCAGGCAGCTGGTCTTAAACCTGCTCGATGACGTGAGCGATCGCACTTGTCTAGTTGGTGAGAGCTTTGACGAGCTAAAAATGGTACCGATTTTTGTCGAAACAAAGATGGGCACACTGCTTTTCCTCACCTATCTTGCAAAAACGATTTTGCTCTATATTCTCAAAGATTATGGTCAGGCACTCACCTACGCTCAGAGTGCAGAACCTTACCACGGCAATATGGTGGGTTTTATGCAGTTTGTTGAATATAACTTCTACTATTCCTTATCGCTACTGGCAGTTTACGAGAATGCAAGCCAAGAGGAGAAAGCGCAGTATCTCGAAAAGGTGAATCACAATCAGAGCCAACTTAAACAATGGGCAATTCATGCTCCGGCAAACTACCAACATAAATACGATTTGGTAGAGGCAGAAAAAGCGAGAGTCTTGGGCCAAGTGCTAGAAGCGATGGCTTATTACGATCACGCCATCAAAGGGGCGAGAGAACAGGGCTATGTTTACGAAGAGGCCATTGCGAACGAGGCAGCAGCGACCTTCTACCATTCACAGGGACGAGAGGAAATTGCTCACCTTTACCTCATGAAGGCGCATTGTAGCTATGCTCGCTGGGGTGCGATCGCTAAGGTGAATGAGCTAGAGGCAGCGCATCCTAAGTTGTCCTCTCAATCGACCCTTGAGTCATCTACGAGGGGGTTGACCCACTCTAGAACCGCTTCGACAGTCATTACAGGAGGCGTGAGTGCCCTAGATTTAACGACGATTGTGAAAGCATCGCAAGCGATCGCAGGCGAAATTGTGCTCAGTAAGTTGCTGGATAAATTGCTGACAATTGTAATGGAAAATGCAGGCGCTCAGACAAGCTGCTTGATTCTAGAGCGAGCCGGTCAGCTCATGGTAGAGGCAACCGGAAGTGTAGACCAAGACGAAATCACAGTGTGGCAGCCACAGCTTGTCTCCACGAGCCAGCAACTGCCTGTATCAGTCATTAATTACGTAGCAAGAACTCAAGAAACGTTGGTACTTAATGACGCGACCCAAGAAGAGAAATTTGCGCGTGATCCTTACATTGTAAAGACGCGATCGAAGTCAATTCTATGTACTCCTATTATTAATAAGGGCAAGCTGATTGGTTTGCTCTACCTTGAAAACAACTTGACTACAGGAGCCTTTACGCCTGAGCGCTTAGAAATTTTGAAGCTGCTTTCCTCACAAGCTGCAATCTCATTAGAAAATGCGCTGCTGTATAGCAATCTAGAAGTGGTGACTCAAGATTTGCAGCAAGCCAACGTTCAGCTAGCAGACCATAGCCGCACGCTAGAACAAAAGGTAGAACAACGTACATTAGAACTGCAAGAGAAAAACGGACAGCTTGAATCGACACTCAATGAGTTGAAGCAGACACAGATTCAGTTGATTCAGACCGAAAAGATGTCAAGTTTAGGGCAGTTAGTAGCGGGTGTTGCTCATGAAATCAACAATCCGGTCAACTTCATTCACGGCAATTTGACTCATGCAAGCTGCTATACCAATGATCTGCTGGAGTTGATTCAGCGTTATCGGCAACATTATCCCCATACACCCCCTGAGCTGCAAAATTTAGCGGAGGAAATGGATTTAGAGTTTCTCATTCAAGATCTTCCCAAAATCCTGAATTCGATGCGTATTGGAGCCGATCGTATCCGTCAGATTGTTCTGTCACTCCGCAATTTCTCGCGCCTGGATGAGTCCGACATGAAGTCGGTCAATATCCATGAAGGAATTGAAAGTACCCTGCTGCTGCTCCAGCACCGACTACAGCGCAAAGGAAGCTTCGGCATTGAAGTGGTGAAAGAGTACGGTGACTTACCCTTTGTTGAGTGCTACGTCGGGCAGCTTAATCAAGTATTCATGAATATTTTCAGTAATGCGATCGATGCTCTGGAGGGCTGTGATCAGAGGCAGCAGGCTTGTGAGCTGTTACAGCGATCGGATCGATCTGAATCTGTTTTGGGCATTATCCGCATTTGTACAGAAACACTCAGTAATGATTGGGTGAGAATCCGTGTGATTGACAATGGTATTGGCATGAGTGAAGACGTTCGCAGCAAGTTGTTTGATCCATTTTTTACTACAAAACCTGTTGGAGCTGGTACAGGCATGGGCTTATCCATCAGCTACCAGATTGTAGCCAACAAGCATAATGGTCATTTCAGATGTGAGTCAGCTCCAGGTCAAGGCGCAGCATTTATTGTTGAAATTCCTGTTCGGCAGAAATCTATTGGAGATTAAAAGAGTATGATTGACCTGCGCAGGTCAATCATACTCTGTCCCAAGTGTCAGCAACTCCACTAGGCGTTGCTCTGCCCCAGCTTCAGTACTGCTGGTCTAAGTACTGAACAAAAACTCTAAAGCATCCAAGAATTCATCCATTTTCTGCTCCAAGTTGAGCATAATATTTCGCAGATAGTCCAAACCATAACGAAAGATGCTCTTTGCCTTGCGACCATGCTTTTTGAGAGTCACAGGCTTGAGTTGATGTAACCACTCACCTGGGAGGAAGACCCAGCAAAAGGCGCTATGCATTGTCAGATCTTTCTTCACAAACGAGAAAACCCTCAAAACATTTACCTAGTAGGCAATTGAGCGATCGCGTCCTTTCCCTTTTCCTTCTTCCCCTTTGAGCGATCGCAAATTTAAGGAAAGTACATGCTTTCTATGACAAAACATGACTGTATTTTTCGTTAATGGAAGAGATGTTGAGATGGCTTCAAGAAACCCCTAATGCCTATAAAAAGCGGTTGCATGTTTTTAGGCATAAGGGTTTGAGGCCAATGGGGGAGAGTGAATTCTAACAAAAGTACGTACTTTTGAGAGCAATCGCTGTGGTGTTGGGTCTAAAAAGCTGGCAGCAAATGGATAAGGGTGGAAGTTTTGTGCGGCAGCCATGTGGCATGCAAAATTCAGAATTCAAAAAGGATGAGAAGCGATCGCGAGATAATAAGGTTTTGAGTGTTGAATATAGATGATGTCTGAGCCGCAGCCGATCACAGAACGGACCTTTGAGTTT
>NZ_JACJOD010000072.1 GCF_014695385.1 Trichocoleus sp. FACHB-46
CGAAACTTGCCACTCTTGATCAGCAAATCTTCCACTTTTTTCACAATGCGTCCGACGGTGGTTTCATGCAATCCCCAACTCACCGCGATGTGAAATTGGCTGCGATACTCTCGTCAGTATGCCAAGGCCACTAGTACCTGGTCTTCAACACTCAGCTTCGCTTGTCCCCCTCGGCGACCTTGGCGATCTAGGGAGGGACGTACCACCTCGACCATCTCATGGAAAGCGCCACGGCTCACCCCGCACTAGCGCTTGAACTCTCGATTGGATAAATGCTCTAACTCCTGGTACTGCATCGCTGCTTTTGGAACTCATACTTATTCAAAATTTAGCGTCCTTTTCTTCCCTACGACCGCCCACTGGCACACCCTTTCCCATTCATGCAGGATGTCTAATGATTGCTCCTACCCACAGTCGAGGTATCAGAATCTCTACTCATGCCACCAATCAACGAAATATTCTTGCCTCGATACCCTGGAGCCTCACTGTCATACAAGCGCTCCCCAATGGGAGCACGACCATACAAGCGTGTCATCACCAAATGAATGCCAGTTTCATCCATGCAGACCAGATTGCGTGGGTCGATTGTCAAACTCCACAACCGATAAGCAAAGCGCAAATCCTTGACCCGTTGAGTCTCTGGCTCAGCGGCAACCAGAGTTTTTTTAACGCTTAACTTGAGCTGAGACACAGCCCGTTGCATCGTCGATATACTTACCTCTATCCCAGTTTGTTGGCAAAAGCGCTCACAGAGCTCTGTCAAAAGGGCATCGGGTTGAGCCTGGACTAAGGCTGTAACGATGGGTAAGTGCTCCTGACCCAACTTGGCAACGGCTCCTCCTCCATGAGGTTTGGGTTGCACCGTTCCTGTTGCGCGATAGTGTCGCATCAAGTCTCTGCCAAAGGATAAGCTGACCTTGAAGCGCTTTGCTAGTTGGCGTTGCGAGCCTTCGAATAGCGAAGCTGGCAGTGAAATATTGCTCAAATTAGGGCTCAAAATATCACCGACAACGTTGTGGAATTGCTGCTGCTCAAGTTGAGAAAACTGCCAGAAAACACTCAGCAACTACTTCAATTAGTCGCCTGCATCGGAGCTGAATTTGATTTGGAGGCGTTAGCGTTCAGTGCAGAGCCCAACTCCGAAGGAACCGTCCTTAAGCAATCGCCTAAAACAGTCTTTCAGGATTTGCTAGCAGCTATCCAAGCGGGGCTCATTCAACCCATCTCTGAGCTAGACGAGAACCTGTTAGTTCAAGAGTATAAGTTCTTGCACGATCGTGTCCAGCAAGCTGCCTATGCTCTGATCGATGAGTCGCAGAAACAAGGGGTACATCTGCAAATCGGTCGTAATTTACTTGAAAAAATTTCGCTAGAGCGGACAACAGAACGACTATTTGAAATTATTGATCATCTCAATCATGGGATTGCTCTAGCCACTGATCAAGCAGAACGAAATGAGATTGCCAAATTGAATTTGCAAGCAGGTCAGAAGGCAAAAGCAGCGATCGCCTATACGGTAGCGACAAAGTATTTAGCTACAGGTAGAGAATGGCTGGAATGGCTGGCAGCTTCTAGTTGGCAAATAAATTATGAGCTGACCTTGGAGCTATATTCAGAAACCACGGAAGTTGCATATTTGTGTGGCGAGTTTGAGCAGGTGGAATACTGGGCAGGAATTGTTCTACAACAAGCAAAGATTATTTTGGACAAAGTGAAAGTCTATGAGGTCAAAATTTAAACCTGCATAGCACAAAAAAACTACTCGAAGCCGTTAAGATTGGACTACAAGTGTTGAAATTACTGGGTGTAGCTTTACCAGAGTCGCCTACACAGTTGGATATCCAGCAGCGACTGGAGAAAACAAAAGCTGCTTGGCATGGAAAGAACATAGAGGACTTGAGTAATTTACCTGTCATGAAAGATGCTAAAAAGCTAGCAGCCATAAGGTTATTATCAAGTTTATTTTCTGCGACCTTTATAGCAGCACCAGCATTGTTGCTGCTGACTGTATGCGAACAGGTGAATTTATCTATCAACCATGGCAATGTTTCGTTCTCTGCCTTTGTATATGCTAGTTACGGAACAATCTTAAATGGGGTACTCCAAGATATCGAGTCGGCTTATCAATTTGGTTCTTTAGCTTTAAGTCTAGTGGAACAGTTAAATGCTGACTCAATCAACTATAGGACTTTTAATTTAGTTGCAGCAACCATACTTCATGGAAAAATTCATATCAGAGAAACCATTGCGCTTTTCCAGGCATCGTATGAAAACGCAATAGAAAACGGAGATTTAGAATGGGGTGGCTACGCTGTACACAATAAATGTCTATATTCCTATTTCAATGGTCCGGAACTGATGGAGTTGGAACCGGAGATAAAGACCATTAGTAATACCATAGCTCGACTCAAGCAAGAAACAGTCTTGACTTGGTGCCAAACTCATCGGCAGGTAGTTCTGAACTTACTGGGACAGGTAGAAAATCCTTGCCGTTTACAAGGTGTTGCTTACAATGAGGAGACATTACTACCGCTTAGTTAAGCCGCAAATGATAGAACTGGACTCCACATCTTTTATATTCACAAGCTTATCCTCTATTATCTGTTTAGGCAGTTTACTCAAGCAGTGGAAAATGCAGCCCAAGCCGAACAGTATTTGGATGGAGCAACTGGGTGGATAACGACCCCATGCTACATTTCTACGATTCTTTGGCACGGCTAGCAGTACATCCACTTGTTCGTCGTTCAGAACAAAAACACCTACTTCTCAAGGTGACAAGCAACCAAGAAAAGATGCAAATATGGGCGCATCAGGCTCCAATGAATCATCTACATAAATTTTATCTAGTTGAGGCAGAGAAAGCGCGAGTTTTGGGTCAGTTGTTTGAGGCAGAAGAGTTTTACGAACAAGCGATTCGAGGGGCTAGGGAGAATGAATATATTCAAGAAGAAGCATTAGCCTATGAATTAGCTGCAAAGCACTATCTAGCGCGAGGCAGAGAGAAAATTGCCCAGCTTTACATGAAAGAAGCGCACTACTGCTATGAACGCTGGGGAGCAACTGCAAAAGCCAAAGATTTAGAGACTTGCTATCCACAGTTTTTTCCTCAGTCGCTAAATGTGGCTCCTGTGACAGTTCCCACCACTGCTGGAACTACTTCTAACACCTCACAGGTTGCTATCGATTTAGCAGCGGTGATGAAAGCATCGCAAGCGATTTCAAGCGAGATTGAACTAGAACGATTACTTCATTCTTTGATGCAGAGTCTAATTGAAAATGCTGGCGCGCAAACCGGATGTCTACTTTTAGAAGATTCAGGAGAATGGAAGATCGAAGCGACTTGTGAACTTAGTGAGGGTGCACAGGTCTGTGCAACGCGAGTGCTGCAATCTATTCCAATGACGAATTGTTTACCTGAATCCATTATTCAGTATGTAATTCGGACTCATGAATCGGTCATTCTCAATGATGCTACCCGTGAAGGTCATTTCATCAATGATCCCTATATTCAACGCCATCAAACGCAATCGGTTTTGTGTTTACCACTGCTGAACCAAACCAAGCTTGTGGGCATGTTGTATTTAGAAAATCAGTTGGCAACTGGAGTATTTTCACCAGAGCGATCGCAACTTTTAAGCCTACTATCTGCTCAAGCAGCAATTGCGATCGAGAATGCCAAATTATACTCCGAGCAACGCACAAGCAAAAGTCAATTAGCGCAGTTCTTAGAAGCGATTCCAGTGGGCGTTGCAGTATTGGATGCAACGGGTCGCCCTTACTATGTCAATCAACGAGGCATTCAATTGATGGGAAAAGGCGTTGATCCTTCTGCCCCACCCGATCAAATCGCGGAGGTTTATCAACTGTATGTGTCGGGAACGAACCAAATCTATCCAAACGAGAACTTACCAATTGTTCGAGCACTGAGTGGCGAATATACCAGAATTGATGATATGGAAATTCTCCACCAACATAGAAGAATTCCAGTGGAGGGATGGGGCACTCCAGTATTTGATGAGCAGGGGAATGTGGCTTATGCGATCGCCACCTTTCAAGACATTACCGAACGCAAAAAAGCTGAGCAACTACTTGCTGACTACAACCGTACCTTGGAACAACAGGTTGCTGAGCGAACTGTGCTGCTCTCTCAGGAGATTGAAGAGCGCCAGCGAATAGAGACTGCCTTACGACAGAGTGAAGAACAACGCAGGTTGACAATGGACTTCAGCTACATTGGCAGTTGGAACTGGAAGATTACTGAGAACACAGTGGACTGGGACGACAATCATGTGCGATTGCTGGGATTAGTTCCCAATGAAGTTGAGAGTAGCTATCAGGCATGGCGCGATCGTGTTCATCCAGAAGATATTGATCGAGTTGAGCAAGCCATTGAGACAGCCCTAGAAACCCATACCGATTTTGAAGCAGAATATCGAGTCATTTATCCAGATGGCAGCATTCATTGGTTAGTTGCCAGAGGTCGAGGCATTTACGACACAACCGGACAGCCTGTGCAAATGTTAGGAGTCATTCTTGACATTAGCGAACGGCGAGAGGCTGCACTACGTGAACGCAAACGTGCTGAGGAGGCTTCCGTTTTAGAAGAACGCAACCGCATGGCGCGAGAAATTCACGATACATTGGCACAGGCTTTTACAGGCATTTTGCTTCATGTCGGATCTGTAACACAAATGCTGGCAGATGATTCGGGATCTGCTCAAATATATCTAGAAAGGCTGGAAAAGATTGATGAATTAGCTCGAACTGGGCTGGCTGAAGCGCGTCGCTCAGTGGTAGCACTCCGTCCTCAACTTTTAGAAGCGAGTACTTTACAGAGTGCCCTGCAGCGCCTCGTAATTCAAATGCAGTCAACTACTAAAACGACTTTAATCTACGAAAGCAAGGGCGTAGTTTACTCTCTACCGACCGAGGTGGAAAATCACTTACTACGGATTGGACAGGAAGCCTTAACAAACGCGATCAAATACGCCAATGCTAGTAAAATTCTGGTTGAGCTAGTGTATGACGATGCTCAATGTTTTCTGCGCGTTCAAGATGATGGACAGGGCTTTGGGGTTGGAAGCATTTCATCACTAGGTGGCTTTGGTTTGTTGGGAATGAGCGAGCGAGCAGAACGAATTGGTGCACACCTATCGATTCAAAGCCAACCTGGACAAGGAACAGAAATTGTTGTCATTGTCAATCGGGAGTGAAACTCATCATGAGTCAATCCACTAAAATTCGGGTTCTGATTGTTGATGATCACTCCCTCGTTACAGAAGGATTGACTAACATCATTAACTACGATCCAGAAATGACAGTGGTTGCTCAAGCGGAGGATGGACAACAGGCGATCGCCCAATACCGTGAACATCAGCCTGATGTCACCCTCATGGATTTACGCATGCCAAGAATGGCAGGGGTTGAAGCTATTACTGCGATTTGTGCTGAATTTAAGTCAGCTCGAATTATTGTGCTGACCACCTATAATGGCGATGAAGATATTTATCGAGGATTGCAGGCGGGTGCGCAGGGCTATCTGCTTAAAGATGCAAAGCCAAATGAACTTTTGAATGCGATTCGCATCGTTCACAGCGGTCAACAGTATGTTTCTTCGGCTGTGGCAAGTAAGCTGGTAGAGAGGATGAATAATCCGATACTCAGTGCACGAGAGCTAGAAGTGCTCCGTTTAATGGCGCAGGGATTGAGTAATCAAGATATTGGAATTGCTCTCAAGATTGGTGAGAGCACTGTCAAGTCGCATGTGACTCGGATTTTGAGCAAGCTGGGAGTGAGCGATCGCACGCAAGCCGTCATTGTTGCGGTTAAACGTGGGCTTGTTAGTTTATAGGCTTGAGTTAAGGCCTAGATTCATACTTTAGTTGGAGAGAAGCTACTACCTTAGGTAGATTACTTCATCCATCTTATGTTGCACGAAATTATGAACTTCTAGTGGGCGACATGTAGGAGCCAACTCCCTATATTGGGTTCATGCAAACGCTAACAGCAATTAAGTTGCAGAGTTTAAGTTTGCTTGGCAGGTCTGAAATATGGCTAGCGATTGCGAGCATCATTCCTTATTTGCCCCACCTTCAGTTCAGGATCACATTCAAGGTGTGCTAAGTGCCAGTGTTGTACTCATCCTGTATGGGGACTATGAATGTTTTCAAAGTGCAAAGACCTATCGGTTGATTAAAGCTGCTCAACAGCAGTTAAGCCCTTTCGAGGAGAATGATGTGTGCTTTATCTTTCGTCATTTCCCCCAAATACAGATTCATCCTCATGCTCAGCGGGCAGCGGAAGCAGCGGAAGCAGCGGCAGTTCAAGGTCAGTTTTGGCAGATGCATGAGATGCTCTTTATCCATCAACAAGCCTTAGAGAATGGATACCTCGTGGAATATGCAAATCGTCTGGGACTTGACATTTCTCGATTTTTGCAAGACTTATCCAAAGGAGCTTATGTCGGTCACATCATTGCAGACATTCAGGGTGGATATCGCAGTGGGGTAGAAGCTGCACCAGCTTTCTTTGTGAATGGGATTCGTTACTGCGAGCGTTGGACTATTGAGCAATTGATAGCAGCTCTTGTAGCAGCAACTAATCAACGTTTTTGATTGTTATGTGCAGCTAGCCTCAGTCGCATAGAAGCTGCATTGGTTGACACAGTTATCCCAAAGGTCTTCATCTCATGACACAATCTTTCTGGCTTTTTGGTTCTTGTCTCAGCATCGTTGCCGATCACACTACAACCGGAGGTCAATACGATCTGATTGAAGGCTATTTTCCACCGGGTTCACAGACTCCTCCCCATCGCCACACCCGTTACTCCGAACAACTTTATGTACTGGAAGGTGAGTTCACGGTCTGGGCAGATGAGCACAAGGTCGTGTTAGGCGCAGGTGAAAGTTTCTTCATTCCTATCGGCACCACTCATGTTGTTGCCGCACTCAGCGAACAGCCAGCGCGCGGATTAGTCATTGCTGCCCCCAGTGCCTTTGCTCGGCTGATTGAAGCAGTGGGAACCCAGGATGAAACAGCAGCATCGGATATGGCTCTATTCGAGCGCATTAGTGCTGAAATCGGGGATGAAATTTTAGGTCCGCCCGGAACTTTACCTGCCGTTGCGACGAGGATATAGCAACTTTATTGTCTTAACTCAAAGAGCTTCAGTGGTTTGCTTAATCGCGATCGCAGAAGCATGAAAAGCAACCAATCTAAACATCAAATTTACCAACTTAAAGGAGAACAAAATGACTAGCAATACTGTAAGCAGCCAAAACATGAAACTCGAAATTGTGGTGATCCCCGTTGCCGATGTCGATCGCTCCATAGACTTCTATAAAACGTTGGGATGGCGACTGGATGCCGACTTTCCTGGCGAGAATGGCTTCCGGGTGGTGCAATTGACTCCTCCTGGATCGGAATGCTCAATCATCTTTGGTAAAGGAGTGTCTTTAGCCGAGCCAGGGTCAGTTCAGGGTCTGTACCTCATTGTTTACGACATTGAGGCCGCCCGCGCCGAACTGGTTGAGCGGGGTGTGGAGGTGAGTGACATATTTCACGACATCGGCGGGATCTTCCACCACGCCGGAACCGAGGGGCGGGTACCAGGTCCCGATCCAGAACGTCGTGACTATGCCTCCTACGCCTCGTTCAGTGATCCAGACGGCAACGGTTGGATACTCCAAGAGGTCAAGGTGCGGCTTCCTGGACGGTAACACTTCCGCTATCAACGCAATTTAGTGCCGTACTAGGCGACAAGTTTTGCAGGAGTCACAAATGAAGATTTTTGTTGCTGGGGGAACAGGAGCGATCGGTCGTCCGCTACTCGACCAATTACTTACCAAAGGACACAACGTTGTAGCTCTGACCCGTTCTTCAGAAAGAGCACAGTCGTTAGTAGCACAGGGAGTAGAACCTGCGATCGCAGATGTATTCGACCCAGATGCAGTTAAAGCGGCGATCGCCCAAGCTCAACCAGAGGTGGTGATTGAACAACTCACCGCTCTACCTAGGACTTACAGCCGCGAATCAATGAGTGCAGCAGGGCCTCTGAATACGCGGATTCGGTTAGAGGGGGGTACCAATGTGCTGGCGGCAGCACAAGCAGTAGGGGTGCGCCGTTACCTGAGACAGTCGGTTGCCTTCTGGGGAATTCCTGGTGCTGGATTGGCAGATGAGGAAACACCGTTATCGCTGGATGCTTCCCCCGCCGTTGCCGCCGATGCTCGCCTCGTCACTGAGATTGAATACCGTTTGTTGGAATCCAATCTCGAAGGAATTGCCTTACGCTATGGTTTCTTCTACGGACCTGGCACTTGGTTCAACCCGGATGGTGATGTAGCACAACAGATACGGCAGCAACAGTTTCCAATTGTCGGCAATGGTGATGGCGTCTGGTCGTGGTTACACATCGAGGATGCCGCGATCGCCACGGTTGCAGCCGCAGAGCAGGGCAATTCTGGTGTTTATCTGATTGTGGATGATCAGCCTTTGGCGGTGCGCGACTGGCTGCCTGCATTTGCGCGATCGCTGAATGCTCCACTCCCACCACGGGTATCCATTGAGGATGCTTTGAACCTAGAGGGAGGTTCGGACATTGTTTACTACCAGACTCAGATGCGAGGTGCCTCGAATGCCAAGGCAAAACGCGAACTAAATTTTCAACCGCGACCGTTGGAATGGATGGTTAGCACCGCCGTATCTCATGCCAGTTAACAGTTTTCACAACTCACTGCGGATGGCTCAAAACTCAACCAGCATAGACTTATCACGAGAAAACTAGAAAGGAGAAACTCATGACCACTGCCAAAATTCTCGCGTTTGCCGGGAGTGCTCGCCAAGATTCTATCAACAAAAAACTGGTGAAAGTCGCCCTTGAAGGAGCGAAAGCCGCAGGTGCAGAGGTAACCTACCTGGATTTCCGCGATCTGCCCATACCGCTCTATGATGGGGATTTGGAAGAGGCTGAGGGACTGCCAGAGAATGTCCTCAAGCTCAAGGCTTTGATGAAAGCGCATCAGGGTTTCCTCATTGCCTGCCCAGAATACAACAGTTCGATCACCCCACTGCTGAAAAATGCGATTGATTGGGCATCGCGTTCTGAACCGGGCGAACTTCCATTGGAATGTTTCGCAGGCAAGGTTGCGGTGTTAATGAGTGCTTCTCCTGGAGCGTTGGGAGGCTTACGAGGCTTAGTTCATGTCCGTTCCATTCTTGGCAACATTGGGGTTTTGGTGTTGCCCGATCAGCAGGCAATTAGCATCGCTTATCAAGCGTTTAATGAGAATGGCAATTTGAAGGATGAAGTTCAACAGACAAGTATCCTGCAACTTGGTAGCAAACTCGCAACGGTGACTGCCAAACTCAATTCCCCTATCTAATTATTAGAGGTTTTGCCATGAGAATTGTTGTTATTGGTGGCAGTGGGCTGATTGGCAAGAAGCTTGTGAGCAAGCTACAGGAGCTTGGACATGAGGCGATCGCAGCGTCCCCTTCTTCAGGTGTCAACGCTGTTACAGGCGAGGGATTGGCTGATGTGCTGGTAGGTGCTCAAGTTGTTGTCGATGTGACGAATTCACCCTCCTTTGAAGATGCGGCGGTGCTGGAGTTCTTCGAGAAGTCAACCCGGAACCTGTTAGCAGCAGAGGCAGACGCGAGTGTGACTCATCACGTTATGGTATCAATCGTCGGGGCCGATCGCATCCCGGATAGCGGCTATATGCGTGCGAAAGTCGCTCAGGAAAAGTTGATCCAGTCCGCAGCAATCCCCTATACAATCGTCCGCGCTACGCAGTTCTTTGAGTTCATCGAGACGATCATCTCTCAATTTCCCACTGATGGGCAAACAGTTCACTTGCCCTCTGCCTTTATCCAGCCCATCTGGTCAGATGACGTTGTTGACACGCTGGTTGATATCACACTGGGAGCGCCAGTAAACGGCATTATCGACTTAGCGGGTCCCGATCGGTTCCATTTCGAGGAGATCATCCGCCAATTCCTGAGTACAACTCACGACTCACGCCAAGTGGTTGTAGACAGTCACGCCCGTTACTTTGGTGCAGCGTTGAACGATCAACTCGTTCCTCAGGGCAACTCGCGCATCGGCCCGACGCACTTCGAGAACTGGCTCAACCGCTCGATCGCTTAAAGATCAGCAATGAGAATTTAATGCTGACATCAGTTGAGTTGAAGACACAAAGTCCAACATCCCGCAACTGCTGAGTTTTACAAAGCTCAACACTTACAGATTTAACCAGCGATCGGCTGGTTCAGCATAAAAGCACATCAGATGAATTGATATCCACCAGCTTGTATTCACGTTTGTATTCACACAAGGAGAGCAGAAGTGTTGACTAGATTTTTTCATAAAGTTGTATTCATAACTCTCTCCTTATTCATGGCACTCTCCCTATTCATAACTCTCCCCGTATTCGCAGCTTCAACCGTGTTGGGTGAAAAGGTAACGTTGGTCTTCGACCATGCCCTTCCCAATGTCCCTGGCAAGAGCATGAAAGTCCAGGTGGTCGAATATGCGCCAGGTGTCTCGTCGATCCCTCACACCCATGCAGCCTCAGCTTTCATCTATGCAACAGTTCTGGAAGGTGCGGTTCGGAGCAAAATCAATGATAATCCAGAGCAGGTATATCACGCTGGTGAAAACTTTTTTGAATTACCTGGCGATCATCATCGTGTCAGCGCCAATGCCAGTGATACTGAATCCGCACGCCTCCTAGCAGTGCTTGTCGCCAATACCAATGAACAGAACTTGGTCATAAACGACAAAGAGTAAGACGCAAAATTGCAAGAATTTTTACTACTGAGGGCGGTATTAGTCACTGAATTCGAGTCCGCCGAAATCAAATAGAGATAGGGTTGACGCCTTATCTAAGGGAGTGTGGCATTATGTCGTCAATTGAGGAAGTGACAAAGACAATTAACCTGATCATTGCCCCTGTCGTCACAATCACGACTTGTGCCATCGTGGTAAACGGCTTGATTGTTCGGTACGGTTCCCTCGGCGATCGCCTACATGCCGTCAACCAAGAACTGAGCAACTTGCAGGAGTCGGATCTAGCTCCCAATGGGCATAAGGCTCAGAAGGTACAAGAACTTGAATCCCTGCTGAGGGATCTCCTGAGACACCATCATTTCGTGCATGATGCCCTTGTTCTTACTTATACTTCTATCCTAGTCTTTATGCTGGATATGTTGGTCATTTCCATAGCAGTTGCCACTAATGTTAATTGGCTAGCACAGATGGCACTGATAGTCTTTCTCAGTGGAGTTACCGTTCTATTTGGGGGAATGGTTTTGATTGCCTACGAGCTTCGCACATCTCACTATTCTATTCAATTAGAAGTGCATCGTACTTGCCGCCTGTGCCGCCACCAACACACTAAACTGGTAGGAAATTGAACTAGGAAGTTCTGGCAATTTCAGTGAGTCGGATGATAGCAACATCACCGTTGCCGCTATCACTCAACTTTATGTTTGTGAACAGGGCAATCCAGAATTACTTCATCCTGCAGCTCACCTGAAGCCTATCAGGTATAACGACTTCGCCTCTTACTGCTTTCTCCAATCCGAATGATTAAGTCGCGTTTTAACTCAAAGAACTTGAGTGGTTGGATTGAGCGATCGCAGAAGCATGAAATTAACCGAAATGGGCAGCAAGCTCACCGACCTAAAGCCAACATACTAGACAACCCCTTAAACAAGGACACACGATGAAAACGCAGAAAGTATGGTTAATTACCGGAGCTTCCAGGGGCTTTGGGTTAGAAATTGCCAGAGCAGCCTTAGCAGCGGGCGATCGCGTGGTAGGGACGGTTCGCAGTAATCCCGCACAACTCACCACTGCCCTTCAAAACCACCCGGATCTGCATGTTGTGCAGATGGATGTCACCCAAGAAGACCAAGTACAAGCGGCTGTCAGGCAGGGTATAGCCCGTTTCGAGCGGGTTGATATCTTAGTCAACAACGCCGGATATGGCATGGTCACGGCGATCGAAGAAGCCACGGATGCCGAAGTTCGCAAACAGTATGACACCAATGTGTTTGGTTTACTGAATGTGACTCGTGCGGTGTTACCCTATCTGCGCCAGCGGAAATCCGGGCGGGTGATCAATATCTCGTCTTTGTTTGGCCACGATGTGGTTCCGGGCTGGGGATTGTACGGGTCCACTAAATTTGCGGTCGAAGGTATCTCGAAAGGGCTAGCAGCGGAACTGACACCGCTTGGCATCCATGTCACCGCAGTGGCTCCCGGTCTTTTTACGACTGACTTCCTAAGCACTGAATCTTATGTTGCCGCTAAAACCATTATTGCTGATTATCAGGCAACAGTAGGACCGATCCGCAGCGGAGCTGATGCGCTACACGGCAACCAACCCGGAGATCCAAAAAAATTTGCTCAGGTGATTCTTCAACTCGCCAATACAGAACGTCCGCCACTGCATTTGCTCGTCGGGAAAGACGCGATTGCGATGTGCCAGAGCAACGCCGCAAAATTGGCTCAGGAAATCGAAGCATGGCTGCTAGTCGCGACTAGCACCGACCATGACCAGCGCATCACAGCTTCGACCATCGCCTGACCTGCAACATTTACACATCACTATTCAAACATCATTTCCAAAGGAGTTTTACATGAGCACTGAACAGAAAGTTGCTGTGATTACTGGCGCATCGCAGGGCATCGGTGCAGCCCTAGTTAAGGCATACCGCGATCGCAACTATCGGGTGATTGCGATCTCACGCTCAATTCAGCCATCAAACGATGATGAGATTCTCTCAGTGTCAGGTGACATCGCGGATCGAAAAACTGCCGAGCGTGCAATCATCGAAGGCGTGACCCGATTTGGGCGCATTGACACACTGGTCAACAACGCTGGCATCTTCATTGCCAAGCCGTTCACCGAGTACACCGAGGCAGACTACGCAGCTTACCTGGGTACCAACATCACTGGATTCTTTCACATGACGCAACTCGCGATCGCCGAGATGGAGAAGCAGGGTAGCGGTCATGTTGTGCAGATCTCAACGAGTCTGGTTGACAACCCGATCGCTGGCGTACCCTCTGTACTCGCATCACTGACGAAGGGTGGACTGAATGCTGCGACCCGATCACTGGCGATCGAGTATGCCAAGCGCGGTATCCGGGTGAACGCGATCGCGTTGGGTAACATCAAGACGCCAATGCATCCTGCCGAGACCCATGCACAGCTCGCTGCCATGCACCCAATCGATCGGATGGGCGAAATCTCTGACATCGTTGATGCGATCCTCTACCTCGAATCTGCCAACTTTGTAACGGGCGAAATCCTTCACGTGGATGGTGGTCAGAGTGCGGGGCATTAGAGGCATGATCTACGAATTACGCATTTATCACTCCATGCCCGGACGACTACCCGCGCTGCTGTCGCGCTTCCAGAATCACACGTTACAGATTTGGGAAAAGCATGGCATCCGTCAGGCTGGATTCTGGACAACGCTAATCGGCGAGAGCGAGAGTAACCAGCTTACCTACCTGCTTGCCTGGGACAGTGTAGCTGAGCGTGAGGAGCGCTGGAACGCATTTCTCGCTGACCCTGAATGGATTGCGACCAAGGCCGAAAGCGAGAAGAACGGTCCCCTCGTGCAGAACATCCGCAACGAGTTGCTAGCACCGACCACCTTTTCCTCGGTGAAGTAAGTGGTAGGGCGATTGACGAGCAAGCTCATCAATCTAAAAAGAGAATGCACTATTTTTTCTGCTCACTTACTTACATCATCGGTCGAGAACTAGTCATGAAACTGAACCAAGATTCAACTCAAGACACCATTGTCGATACAGGCTGTTCTGATGCCTCTGCAAACCTGTATCAAGCGGTTAGCTGTAGTTTTTACGACGAGCTAGAAGCACTCGCTACCTTACATCGGATTTGTACGATCCGCTATCGCACAGAAACTGGTGAAGCAGCCAGTATAGAAAGCAAAATTATCAACCTCTATACTGCCAACAAAAGCGAATTCCTTAAGTTGCAAGATGGAACTGAAATTCGCCTCGATCGCTTGATTTCAGTAGATGGCAAGCCCGTCTCCTTTACAAACTACTAAATTATCTCGTTGTCCATCAATGACAAGGCATTGTCGTACTCTCTAGCAAGTTTCTGGAGGTTCCTATGCAACTGGTAAGGCATGTGAGAGGTATTTATGTGGCCTAAGACGGAGCTGATAGATCTACTCAAGATCGCGCATCCCATCATTCAGGCTCCGATGGCTGGCGCTTCTACACCTGAGTTAGTTGCAGCTGTTTCTAATGCAGGAGGTCTGGGCTCGTATGGCGGGGCGGCCACCCCACCAGCTAACCTTCGCTCCATTATCAGGCAAATTCGAGAGCTGACAGAACAACCCTTTGCAGTAAATTTGTTTGCTCCAGCCGTTGAAGCATATCAACTGATGCCTGAGCAGCAAACCCCGATGTCTGAGCTATTAACAAAATGGCACAACGAACTAAACGCCGGACCTGTGCCCGAACCAATCCCGATACTCGGACCATTCAGAGATCAATTTGCTGTTCTGCTTGAGGAGAAAATCCCTGTTTTTAGTTTCCATTTTGGTCCTGCGCCCATTGAAGCAATTCGTGAGATACATGCGATCGGCTCAATTGTATTAGCAACCGCGACCACCGTCCGTGAAGCAAAAGCGCTCGTCGAAGCAGGAGTCGATGTCATCATTGCTCAGGGCTTTGAAGCTGGAGGTCATCGCGGCACCTTTGCAGTACCTTATGAACACGAATTGATTGGAACAGCTGCGTTAGTGCCACAGATAGCTGATGCGGTCTCGGTTCCGGTCGTGGCGGCGGGCGGAATCATGGATGCTCGTGGAATTGTTGCGGCATTTGCACTGGGGGCAAGCGGGGTACAGATGGGGACTGCCTTTCTCGCCTGCCCTGAAAACAACATCTCAGAAGTCTATCGGCAGGCAGTCCTCAAGTGTCAGGACGAAGACACAGTGATTACTGAAATATTTTCCGGCAAGCCCGCTAGAGCTATCCGAAATCGATTTATCCATGAAATGGAAAACAACAAGGATAAAGTGCTGCCATTCCCGGCGCAGATGTCTATAGGGCAGGTTTTGCGTCAGGCTTCTGCTCAACAATCAATTCCAGATTTTGTCAGTATGTGGGCAGGACAGGGAGCAGTATTAACCGAAGCTCTCTCAGCAGGTGAGCTAATCGGAAAAATCATACAAGAAGTTCAAGCTGTCACTGCTTCGTTACAGCTCAAATAATAAATTAAAAGTTCAGACCAAAGTCTATCTCTGAGCAACCGTTTGCAGTAGGCCGCCAATTACGTTGTTGCTGAGGGTGAGAGTCTTATCGCTATTACAGGAATTAGCCTTCACCGTACAATTCCACCCCTTGGAACACCAAAGCTAAATTCATTTGGATGTTGAAGATGTTGAAAGAAGGACAGACATTTAAGTCGCGTTTCAACTCAAAAAAATTCGGTGGTTTGCATTGGGCTGGAGCGCCTGACCCGCCAAAGGCGATCGCAGAAGAATGAAATGTAACCAATCTGAACAACCTTATTAACCAAGAACTAACCAAAAGGAGAACAAGATGAGTAGCAATCAAGTAAACCGTCCAAACATGAAACTCGAAGTTGTGGTATTCACCGTTTCTGACGTGGATCGCACGAAGGCATTCTACGAGAATCTTGGCTGGCGACTCGACATCGACATCGCGGCGGGCGGCTACCGCAACGTGCATGTGACACCGCCCAACTCGGATGCCTCAATCATCTTCGGCAAGGGAGTCACTCCAAACAATTCTGGCTCGGCACAAAATCTGGTTCTCGCAGTGGATGACCTCGACGCCGCCCGTAAAGACTTGAGCGATCGCGGTGTCGATGTGAGCGAGATTTTCCACTACGCTGGCGGACCCTTCAACAACGCTGTGGAGAACCCGCGCGTCAGCGGACGCGATCCAGAAGGTCGTTCCTACTTCTCCTTTGCCTCCTTCGAGGACCCAGACGGGAACCTCTGGTTGCTCCAGGAAATCACAACACGGCTTCCTGGTCGTTTATGGGACTCCCCACAAGCAGACGTTGCCACCCTGGCAAACCTTCTCCACGAGACGGCAGAGCGCCATGATTACTACGAGAAGACTCACGGCGAGCATAACTGGTGGGACTGGTATGCGCCCTATCTAAGTGCGCGTCAGAATGGCAGCAGTCCAGAAGAGGCAGCCGTCACCGCTGATCGTTACATGGAGGACATTTTACCTGTTCTTTCCAAATGATGCGGTCGGACTGGTAGCTATTAGAGCGAGTTTTGGACGACCTTTTCCTTGCTGCATTAAGCGATGGGGTGAGCAACGGAACTTAAAGCCAGAACTCGCCCCATTATCACAGCTAAGTCATGTGGACAGGCAATTCATAACCTCAGTTAAATCCAATTAGAGATCAATGTTTAAAGAAATCAACCATCAACGCCGCCGCTTTTTGGGCATTGCGGCTATGACCATTGCGACTACACAGCTCGGTCGATTCAGTCCTGCGATCGCCCAATCGAGCCCAACAAAACCAAAGGAGACCCCCACAACTCAACCCGGAACCTCGCAGTCTACCGACACAACCGCAATTCGCCCCTTCCGTATCAACATGTCGGAAGCAGCACTCGTCAACCTTCGTCGCCGCATCACAGCGACGCAATGGCCCGAAAAGGAGACTGTCACTGACCTGTCGCAGGGCCTACCGCTCGCGACAATGCAAAAACTCGCGCGCCATTGGGCGACAGATTACAACTGGCGCAAAGTCGAGGCAAAGTTAAACACATTGCCACACTTCATCACCGAGATTGATGGACTAGACATTCATTTCATTCATGCTCGTTCGAGACACGAAAACGCGTTGCCGCTCATCGTCACGCACGGATGGCCCGGATCAATCATCGAGCAGCTCAAGATTATCGATCCACTGATCAATCCCACAGCCTATGGAGGAAGTGCATCAGACGCTTTCCATGTGGTGGTTCCGTCGATGCCTGGCTACGGCTTCTCTGGCAAACCGACCACTACTGGTTGGGGCGTCGAGCGCATGGCAAGTGCCTGGGACGTGTTGATGAAACGGCTGGGATACACCCGCTACGTCGCTCAGGGTGGCGACTGGGGCGCGTTTGTCGTCGATCAGATGGGTTTGCAGGCACCTACAGGATTGCTTGCCATCCACACCAACATGCCTGCTACTGTTCCAGCTGATGTTGACAAAGCGCTCCTAGCGGGCAGCCCAGCGCCATTGGGTCTCTCGGCTGACGAACAGCGTGCCTATGAGCAGCTAGTCAGAACGTTCAAGCAAGTCGACTACGCCAAATTGATGGCGTCGCGTCCGCAAACCTTGTACGGAATTGCAGATTCACCTGTTGGACTGGCCGCTTGGCTTCTTGATCACAATGATGCTGGCGGTCAGCCGGCAGCAGCAGTCGTCGAGGCCCTCAACCGGACAACCAGCGCCACAGGCGAACTGACCCGCGACGAGATCCTCGACAACATCACGCTTTATTGGCTGACGAACACGGGGGTCTCGGCGTCCCGTCTCTATTGGGAATACAAGGGTGGCTTTTTCAACACCAAAGGCGTCTCCATTCCAGTGGCGGTGAGCGTCTTCCCTGGTGAGCAATATGAGGCTCCACGGAGCTGGACCGAGCGGGCGTATCCCAATCTCATTTATTACAACCAGCTTGACAAAGGGGGCCATTTTGCGGCGTGGGAGCAGCCAATGATTTTTGTTCAGGAAATTAGGGCGGGGTTCCGATCGCTGCGTTAATTATGAAAAATATCCTTATCAGTGCAACTGTCGAGGCTCTCTAATTCCACTGGACCTATCCGAACGCAACGACAGGGAGGTCAGTGCATGTTCAAAAAAATCAATCATAATCGCCGCTACTTTTTAACAACCATGATTAAAACTATTGCTGCCATCCAGCTGGGCATGAGCGGCTGCACCACACAACATGCTACGTCAGCAACGGCTAAGTTACCGATTGAAGGTGAACTACCGTCCCTGGTCGGCGCGATCGCGTGGCTCAATTCGCAGCCCTTAACAGTTGACGAACTGCGTGGAAAAGTCGTGCTGATCAACTTCTGCACTTATACCTGCATCAATTGGCTGCGCCAACTCCCTTATGTACGCGCGTGGGCCGAGAAGTATCAAGATCAGGGACTAGTCGTCATTGGTGTACATACGCCAGAGTTTGAATTTGAGAAGGATATCAGTAATGTCCGCCGAGCGTTGACGGAAATCAGAATTGACTATGCGATCGCCGTGGACAACGATTATGCGGTGTGGCGCGCGTTCGAGAACCGTTATTGGCCCGCCCTTTATTTTATAGATACGCAAGGACGCATTCGTCATCATCACTTCGGCGAGGGAGAATACGAGCGATCGGAACAGGTCATTCAACAGCTCCTGTCTGAGTCTGGAACGGGTCGGGTCGGTCAGGAAATGGTCAAAGTTAACGCTCGCGGTTTCGAGGCTGCCGCCGATTGGAACAGCCTGAAATCCCCTGAAAACTACCTCGGCTACGAAAGAACGGAGAATTTTGCCTCTCCCGGTCGCGCGGAGTTAAACAAGCCTCATTTATATACCGCCCCCGTGCAATTGAGACTTAATCAATGGGCACTTTCGGGCGAATGGACCATCGGCAGACAAGCCATTGTACTGAACCAGTCCGGCGGGCGGATTGCGTATCGCTTCCACGCCCGCGACCTGCATCTCGTCATGGGTCCAGCTGAGCGAGGAACGTCCGTGCGGTTTCGTGTGCTCATAGACGGGCAGCCAGCAGTCGCGGTTCGCGGGCTTGATGTCGATGAGAGAGGGGAAGGCACGGTTACCGAACAGCGGTTGTACCAATTGGTCAGACAGCCAAAGCCCATCAGCGATCGCCAGTTCGAGATCGAATTTCTGGATGCTGGGGTGGAGGCGTTTGCGTTCACATTTGGTTGATCTACACAAATAGATACGCATTCGCAACGAGCGACAAGAAGGGGAACGCAAGGTCAATGATATGACGATGGAAGAATCTACACATGACAGCCCAATCCTCGTGACTGGAGCAGCTGGCGATATTGGTGCAATTGGCCGCAACCTCACCGCAATGCTGATTGCCAAGGGGCACAAGGTGCGCGCCCTGGTCCGGCGGGAAGATGAACGCGGTGAAGCTCTACGCCAACTTGGAGCCGAGGTTGTGCAAGGTGACCTGACTGATCTTGCTTCGATGCACCGGGCGATCGCAGGGGTTGGGCGCATCTATTTCGGCATGTCGGTTTCGGCGGCTTATCTCGAAGCCACGGTCAACGTCGCTGCGGTGGCGCGCCACCACGGGGTCAAGGCTTTCGTAAATATGTCGCAGATGACGGTAATGCAAATGAGCATCACCGAGACCACTGACAGCCCGCAACACAAGCTACACTGGCTTGCAGAACAGGCATTGGCGTGGTCGGGGTTACCAGTCGTAACAGTGCGTCCGACGGTCTTTCTTGAGAGCTTCTTCCTGCGTCTCGCCGCTGCTGGCGTCCGGGACAATGACGAACTGGCGCTGCCGCTAGGTAACAGCAAGAGCTCACCGATCTCGGCGGTTGATGTAGCGCACGCCGTTTCCGTGATCCTAGACGACCCTACCTCGCACATTGATCAGGTTTACAATCTGACCGGATTTGAGTCGGCTGATCTGAACCACTACGCGCGCGTCTTTTCCGAGGCACTCGGACGACCAATCCGCTATCGTGACGTGCCGCTCTCCGCGTGGGTTGATACGCTTCGTCAGTTGGGGGTGCCAACACACCTCGTCAAACACCTCGCGGTGATGGCCGAACTTCACGCGCAGGGGCGGTACGACCGCATGACGGACGACCTATTCAAGCTCACTGGCAAGACGCCAACGAGCATGTACGACTTCGTGAAATTGCACGCTGCTGAATTTACGCGGAGTCAAGTCACGGCTTGAGGGGCTTTGTCGGTTCCTCTTACTGAGGTTATCAATTCCAACCAGAAAGGAGTTTTTGAATGCGCTCTGACATTGTTCCAGGGGCAGTCTTTCCCGACTACGAACTGCCCGACCACACCGCGAAACGTCGGAAGATCTCCGAGCTGCAAGGACAACATCCGATGGTTCTCGTCCTCAGCCGCGGAGGGTACTGCCCAAAGGATCGCCAACAGGCTGAAGGGCTAGTTCAACTCCATCGTGAGATCGAGGTTGGCTATTGCCGTCTGGTCACGATTAGCACCGACAACATCACGGAGACGAATGAATATCGCAGTGGCGTCGGTGCCCACTGGCCTTTCCTCTCCGACGCGGGACGCAAAATCCAAAAAGACCTCGACATCGCCGAATACACAGACCCTCTCCACAATCCCATGATCCCCTACACGATCGTCCTCGAGCCTGGTCTCGTCGTTTACAAGATCTACATGGGCTACTGGTTCTTTGGGCGACCCACTGTGGAAGAGCTGCGCCAGGATTTGCGCGCCGTTCTCAAGAAATGCCGACCGGACTGGGACATCACCACACCTGAACTGAAAGCGGCATGGCAGCAGGACCGCAAGGAACTCTTCTATCCGTACGGCAAAACCTATGCCCAATCGATCGGCGAACAGGATTAGAAATGGAATCAATGCCCGAAAAAATCAACCGTCAGCGCCGCCGCTTTTTGGGCACTGCGCTCATGGCCATTGCGACTACACAGTTAGCCCGATTCGGTTCTGCGATCGCCCAATCCAACAAAACACAACCAGCTGCTCTGTCCATGATGAAGTCGGGAACAAACAAGTCATTCAGCTCACTGAAGCAGATCGATGCGGATGTCTTGAATGTCGGATACGCTGAAGCGGGTCCCGCGAATGGTCGTCCGGTCATCCTCCTGCACGGATGGCCCTACGATATTTACAGCTATGTCGATGTCGCCCCTTTGTTAGCGTCAGCAGGATACCGGGTGATCATCCCGTACCTACGCGGTTATGGCACGACGCGCTTTCTTTCAAGCGAGACGTTTCGCAATGGACAGCAGTCAGCACTTGCATTCGATATCATTGCTTTGATGGATGCGCTTAAGATCGAGAAGGCAGTCATCGCTGGTTATGATTGGGGCGCACGCACCGCCAACATTGTTGCAGCGCTCTGGCCCGAACGCTGCAAGGCGCTTGTTTCCGTGAGTGGCTATTTGATCGGCAGCTTTAAAGCCAATAGAATGCCGCTGCCGCCACAGGCCGAACTCCAATGGTGGTATCAATTTTATTTCGCGACAGAACGCGGGCGCGCGGGTTATGAAAAATACCGCCGCGATTTCAACAAGCTGATCTGGCGACTTGCCTCACCAAAATGGAACTTTGATGACGCGACGTTCGACCGCAGCGCCACGTCCTTCAACAATCCGGATCACGTTGACATCGTCATCCACAACTACCGCTGGCGGCTTGGACTAGCCGAAGGCGAGTCGAAGTATGACGAGTTTGAGAAGCAACTCGCCATATTCCCCATGATCACCGTACCTACCATCACGCTGGAGAGTGATGCCAACGGCGCGCCGCATCCCGATCCCAGCTCCTATGCCAAGAAATTCTCGGGCAAATATTCGCACCGCACTATCAAAGGCGGCATCGGGCACAACTTGCCACAAGAAGCGCCACAGGAGTTTGCCAATGCCGTTGTCGAAGTTGACGGTTATTGATCGGGTTTAGCCTGAGCCGCGGGACGGACCATTTGCAGCAAAGAGAAAACACATGACCAAACCGAAAAAAGTACATTACAAAAACAAAACCCGCACTACAGGTACCTTCGTCATGCTCTTGCGACTTCTTGTCGTACTCTTTGCAGCAACGGTGCTGCTGGCACTGCCCATTCACATGCTGGCACAGCAATCCGCTCAGACTGGCGCACAAATTCAGGTCGAGGGGGAGGCGATCGCAACTCAAGACAACGCCATCCGCCCCTTTCGCGTCCACGTTCCGCAGGAGGCGATCGAAGACCTCCGCCGGCGCATTGCAGCCACCCGCTGGCCTGACAAGGAGACGGTCGCCGACCAGTCGCAGGGCGTGCAACTGGCGACAATGAAAGAGCTGGGGCGCTACTGGGGAACGAAGTACGACTGGCGGAAAGCCGAGGCGAAGCTGAATGCCTTACCGCAGTTCGTCACGAATATCGACGGTCTGGACATTCACTTTATCCACGTCCGCTCCAAACATCCGAACGCTTTGCCGTTGCTCATCACGCATGGCTGGCCCGGATCGGTCATTGAACAACTAAAGCTCATTGGCCCATTGACCGACCCAACGGCCTACAGAGGTCGGGTGGAGGACGCCTTTGACTTGGTCATCCCGTCGATTCCTGGCTACGGGTTCTCCGGCAAGCCGACGGGCACTGGTTGGGACCCAGATCGCATTGCGCGAGCCTGGGTGGAGCTAATGCGGCGCCTTGGGTACACCCGCTACGTTGCTCAGGGCGGTGACTGGGGCTCTCCTATTACTAGCGCGATGGCGCGCCAGGGACCAGCAGGATTACTCGGCATCCACATCAACTTGCCAGCAACGATACCGCCCGATGTAGCCCCGGTGCTCGCCAGCGGCGGACCTGCACCAGCAGGGCTATCCGAGAAGGAACGGGCAGCGTTCGACTCACTCGACACCTTCAATAAGAAAGAACGGGCCTACGCCGTGATCATGGGCACGCGTCCGCAGACAATCGGGTATGGCATAACGGACTCGCCGATCGGACTTGCGGCGTGGCTGCTCGGGCATCCAGGCTTCACCCAGTGGACAAGCAGCAGCGATTCCGCAAAGTCCCCGACGAAAGACGAGGTGCTGGACGACATCACGCTCTACTGGCTAACAAACAGCGCAGTCTCGTCAGCTCGGCTGTACTGGGAGAACAAGACTAGCCTCTTGAACGCGATCGCACAGAAGACCGCTGAGATCTGGCTCCCAGTTGCCATCACGGTATTTCCGGGGGAGATATATCGAGCTCCAGAGACGTGGTCTCGGCGCGCCTATCGCAACCTGATCTACTTCCATGAGGCCGATAGGGGTGGCCACTTCGCGGCTTGGGAGGAACCGCAGCTCTTCTCTGAGGAGATCCGCGCAGCGTTCAAGTCACTGCGTTAGGTTAAAACCAATTGATTCACCCGACAAACTGTAATGACCCGCTATCAACAGAGGTAACTATGGAAACAGCAGATGTGATTGTGATTGGCAGCGGTCAGGGGGGAGTTCCACTCGCGGCTGACTTTGCCAAAGCAGGCAAGAACGTCGTTCTATTTGAACGCGATGCATTGGGCGGCAGTTGCATAAACTATGGCTGTACTCCTTCTAAAGCCTTCCTAGCCGCTGCCCATGCTGCAGGTCGCGCTCGACAAGCTGCAAAGCTAGGCATACACGCACAGGTTGAAGTCGATTTTTCTGTCGTGATGGAGCGGGTGCGTGGCATTCGCAGCCAGTTTAACCAGGGCACTAAACGAAGGCTAGAAAGTCCAGGGGTTCGAGTCGTCTGTGCTGAAGCCACTTTCACTGGAGAGCGGACGGTAAGCGGCGGAGGTGTGACGGTGCAGGCTCCAATCATCGTCATCAATACAGGAACATCCTCTAGTATTCCTGACATTCCTGGTTTAGCTGGAACGCCTTATCTCACCAACCGAAATTTCTTTGATTTGCAGCAGATTCCACCTCGGTTGCTTGTAGTCGGCGGTGGCTACATTGCTCTGGAGTTAGGGCAGGGAATGGCACGTTTAGGCAGCCAAACCGAATTAATTGTGCGGGGCGATCGCCTGTTGGCTCAAGAAGAACCCGATGTCAGTGCTGTGCTATTAGATGCATTTAAGCAAGATGGAATCGGACTGCATTTCAATGTGACCGTTGAGCAGGTCGCTTATACCAACGGTGTGTTTACCCTAGCGCTGAGTAATGGTGAAGTGCTCGATGGGGAAGCATTGCTAATTGCGATCGGGCGCACACCGAACACTAAATTATTAAATTCTGCGGTGACAGGTGTTGAACTAGATGAACAGGGTTTTATCAAAATCGACGATCAGTTTCAGACAACTTGCCCTGGCATTTATGCGATCGGAGACGTTGCCAAACAACCTGCTTTTACCCATGTGTCATGGGAAGACTATCGTCGCTTGAAAGCCATTCTATGTGGCGAACATCGGACACGCAGCGATCGGGTACTAAGCTATGCCGTCTACACAGAGCCGCAAGTGGGTCGAGTAGGGATGACGTTAGAGCAAGCTCAGAAACAGGGCATCGCTGCCTGCGAAGTCACCCTGCCAATGGCTCATATCGCCCGTAGCATTGAGTGGGGGCACGATCTGGGTTTCTACCGCATGGTCATCGACACCGACACAAATCTAATTTTAGGAGCAACACTGGTTGGATACGAAGCGGCTGAACTCGTGCATGTCTTTTTGTCACTCATGGAAGCGAAAGCAACGTGGCAGGTACTCGAACAATCGGTTCACATTCACCCAACCTACGGTGAAGCACTGCCCAGTCTCGCCAGGCTCCTCCTTGGAGAGGATATGCCAACCTGTCCCAATATGTAGGAAAGGAGCAATTAATAACGACTAAGTAACTACTCAGGTTGAAGAACAGGGAAAAGAGGGTTTCCAGCAAACACTTGTTTCAGCGCATCTAGCACATCAATGCCTTGCTTTCTGAGGGTGGAAAGATAGCCTCGAATGCGACAAAACATCTGAGCGCCCTTGATGGAGCGGAAGCCTCCCGAAATCTTCTGCCTCAATTTCATCATGCGTAAGTCTCGCTCCGCCTGATTGTTATCCCAAGAGATGCGCAACGAGCTTCAGATTGTAAAGATAGGGCTAGGTTTCAGGCCCTTCAGCTAATCCAGCACGTTTGAGGAAATGCCAAACAGACTCACTTGCCAGTGGCTGACCGCATGAGTCGCTGCATCTCTGTCCCAACGTTCTACCCAAGTTAATCGACGGTGCGCTCGTTGAGCCTGGGTGAGGAAGGAGGATTTTGATGTCATCAGGACTTACGCAAGGGACATTTGAACGGATGGGTTCTTGAGTTGCTCAATCAAGTAGTTTGACAGCATCCCATGCTTGATCTGGTAAACGGTCTTGCCGCTTTGGTAGGCGA
>NZ_JACJOD010000073.1 GCF_014695385.1 Trichocoleus sp. FACHB-46
TGAGATCCTCTTCACTCTCTTGTATCTCTAGTTTGTAAACCCCTGCCATACTCTACGATTAAACCCACCTCAAGTTTTATAGCATCTGTCGTCTACTTTTGAAGAATTGGTATTACTACGGCCAAGGTTGGCAAGCTTGCGCTCAACAATGGTAGCGATCGCCCCCAGCATCCGCGCCGACTATTAGGCTGACGAGTAGCGTGTTCGTTTTAACGCCCAAAATAAAAAGCTTTTTACGGAGAAGTCCAATAAATAGGTGCTTTTTACTTATTGGATTTCTCCTCAAGATACCCTCACAGCCTTTTATTAATAGGGTATACAGCGGTTCTAAGTAGATTGAGTAAGAATGCAAATTACTCGATATGTTGACGTTGCGCTTGCAATTGGCACGACTGCAAACCAAGCCAGAATTTATCCGATTGAGCCAACAAGTCCGGGCGATCGCTGCATCCCTAGAAGAGAAAGACAGCATCCCAATGTGCGCGAGCAGATGGAATTGATCCAAGAGCTTCAGAGCAATGCTTGGTGGGAAGATGTAACCGTTCCCATGCTAAAACGTGCCCGCAAACGCCTGCGAGCATTAGTCAGATTGATTGAAAAAACCCAGCGTCAACCGATTTACACCGACTTTGAAGATGAACTCGGTCCCGAAACCATCATAGAAATTTCCAACTTTGGCAGCGGTAGTGAGTTCGATCGCTTCCGAGCTAAAGCAAGGCAGTTCCTAGTAGCACATAAAGACCACCTCACCATTCACAAGCTCAGGTTTAATACAACCCCTAACCACAAGCGATCTCGATGAGCTGGAGCGGATATTGTTAGACTCCGGCGTTGGCACCCCAGAACATTGGGAGCACACCAAACAAATAAGCCAGGGCTTAGGATTATTTATTCATTCCTTGGTTGGGCTAGATCGAGAGACAGCCAAGCAAGACTTTGGTGAGGTCCTATCTAGCTCCACCGCATCAGCAGACCAGATTGAATTCATCAACCTGATCATCGACCACCTAACCCATCACGGCGTTATGGAACTGGGCTTGCTATACGAGTCACCCTTCACAGACATCAGTTCTCAGGGTCCCGAAGGAGTATTCGGCCTCAACCAAGTAGATGCGTTGATATTAGTGTTAGAAAACATCTACCCTGCTGCGGCTGCATGAGGGTTGAGGCAATCACTCCTTCGATATCCTCTTACACTCAACTTGCTACATCACGCCGTTACTTTTCGGCCAAAAAGAACCTAAAAAAGCGTAGGAAACCAGCCTTCTTGCTTCCTACACACTCAGAATCACAAAACAGCCAAAGCCTTACCCTAGAAGAATTATAGAGGCTCTCAGCTTACTATCAAAAATTGACATATCGTAGAGTTGGGAACCCCAAGTATTCGTTGGTACAGTACATAAATACTGGTTTGACGGTATATTAATTTCAATCAATATTTGGTTCCACAATGTCTCAATGTCCTCCTCAAAACACCCTCGAAGCTTTACATCGATATATCCAACAAGGAGAAACTAAGATTAGGGGCACAAGTTTTGCAAACTTGAAAACTGCTTTGAGGCGGTATGTTCTCCCCAACTTACCGGGATATAACTTTGTGACTGAAGATCTGGAAGGACCGGGTTTAGAGTATGTGCTCAGCCAGATTCCTCTGGATGTATTTCTAAATGCTGAGCCTCTTAAACTTCTCTCTGAGGCTTGTCAGGCCGCTTTGGCCGCTAAACAAATTCGAGCTGATGTGGAGAGGACAACATACCGTCCGGCTGTTAATAAGTTTCTTAAATGGATACAGCAAGAAACTTGGTATGAGGAGGCTGCCGAGGGGCGGTATGGAAAGTATGCCCCCAGAACTCGCTCTGGAACCAACATTAAGACCGCCAACGAGGGACGAAGAGCACTTCATGCCAATTCATATGGATTAAAGGAATCTGAACTGACCTCAAATCTTCTCAAGCAACTAGAACAACTTAATACGTTTTGTACTGGTGAATATGTCCCTAAGCGCCAAGACAAGAAGATGCGAGCAATCACTTTTCGCAATCATAGAGGACGAGCACTTGACATCCTGGGATGGCTCAGGAGTGTAGAGAATTATGAACTGAACGACTTAGATCTCCATTTAGTAACTGATCTAAACCTATTCAACAAATTTTTAGCATGGGGCATTAATGAACGCGGCAACACGTGTGGATGGGGGATGGGCTTTTGCGACTTGGCACTAAACATTGCAAAGTGGCTACATTGCTACGAGTCCAAGAGCCCTATGTACCGGGACATTGCCACAGTTGAAGAAATTCGCATGATTAACAATAATTTGTCAAAACGCTATGAGGAGCAGAAACAAGCTAGCAAGAAGAGGAAGCAGGAAGAGAAAGAAATGACACTGGAGCAGTGCATTGAAGTCATTAAGTATCTGCGAAAGTGCTGTGCTCCTCGCGATTCTTTGGGAACAAAGCGCTCTGATTTGTCAGTTGCCCGATCGTGGCAGCGCTACTTGCTGGTAGCCATCTTGACTTATTGTGCACTACGACAACGTGAGATTAGAGAGCTTGAACTCGACCGCACTCTCTTTCGCACAGCAGGTGGTTATCGTATGGTGCTGCATCCAGAGGACAACAAAACAGGCGATGAACGAGATTTCATGCTCTCGGATGTATTAGCAGTAGAAGTTGTCACAGACCTTGATGAGTGGCTCAATGTTTGGAAACCCAGAACTCAGGCAGTGACTGCTGACTTGGACAGCTGGCTGGGTTTTGTAGGCCGTGCCCAGTACAAAGACACAAAAGGGCTGAACAAATACTTAGCCAAACTAGAGAAGAAGTATCAGCAAGCTATACAAGCAGGCCGATATGAAGAAGCTGAGAAGGTAGAAAAAGAGATGGAGTCAGCTCAAAACAATATTCAAACATTGAAACAGGCCAGAATTGAATGCCAACACAACTTAGTTTTCGCCTCTTTTGGAACTAATCGATTAGAAGGGTATGGTAGGCCAATGAAGGCATCTGACCTCTTCAATGCAGTTACACGTGCTGTTTATACAGCCAGTGCAGCACTGAAAATGCTGGAGCATCCGCTATTTAAGGACATTGAGCCACGCAAAACAAATCCTCACTTCTTTAGAAATATTGCAATTACCCATGAACGCAGACATGGTGATCCGAGCAAGCGAAAGGCTTTTCACAAAGTCCTCGGTAATTCTGAGGCAATTGGAGATAAAGATTATAACGAGATGCATCCTAGCGAGAAAACGGTTGGGGCTAAGGAGTGGTGGAAATCAGATACTCTAGAAGGCCAGGCGGCAGTCATGGCTAAAGTCAAAGCCTTAACGTCAAAGTTGCCAGTTGAGGAGCGCAAAAAACTTTTGCTGGAACTTCTGTAGTTTCCGATATAGCACCTTCATGAATGTTGGATATCACGAGCTGACCGATGACGTAAGGCTTGCTGTATCGATCGCGTCCTCAATCGATACAGCAAGCCTATCAATTCATCATCCGTGAGCTGACTTCTGCGCTTACCCTGGAAGTTATCAGCAATGAATTGGTGGGCTTGCTCCACAGTCCACCCCAATCGTCCGATTTGGATTTGAATCCCCACAATCACATCGCTCAGGTCGTCATAGGCGATCGCTAGGGCCGGAGCCAAAGGCTGTGGAAAACTCATTTCCTCCCTCCCTGGACCCTCCCTACCGGAGTTTATTTGTTTTTCTAAGACACCATCAGCCCCCCCACCCTTCATATAGACAGAGGTGTGTAATTCCTCTCTAGGAGAGCTTTCTAGCGCCTTAGTTAGTTCATCCGCTGAAGGCTGTGATGGGGCTGTAACTGTCTCTGGTGGCTCTATTACATACCATTCGGGATGCCATATCTCTTTGTACTTCTGCAAGGTGCTATGACTGCACTGGGCTATTGAGGCGATCGCCTGGGCTCGCGCAGTCAGGCGATCGGGTAGTTGGCCTTGTTGGGTCAGGTCCAAGACGGCTTGCTTGATCCGAGCTTGGGCGTCTTCGGCTCGCTTCTGGTTGAAGTTGACGATGTTGTTGGCAGCGGTGCCTGGAGAGAGGGTGCGATCGCGCTTCGGATTGGTGCCAAGGGGCCAGTAGTAGTTTTCCGCAGCTTCAGCCCATTCCTGAGCACGGCGGCTGATTTCGTGCTGGTGTTGGCACCATTCTGGGTAACCAGGGCTATGGATGGCGGTGTGCTCGATGTAATGGGCTAGGGCTTCACCGGAGAGGGATTGGAAGACGACGCCGTAACAGCCGATGGTTTTGAGCAGGTGGTTGGTTTGTCCTGGCCCTGTCCAGCCTTGCTCCATTTCAGTTTCTAGTTCTTGCTGCCACAGGGCAGTGTTGCTACGACGGTTGTAGGAACGGTACTGATGCTGCTTCTTTGCCTGGGCGATCGCCTCGTGAAGTTGCGCTACGTCCTGAGCGGCGGCGGCTTGGTCCCATTGCTGAAAGAAGGAGGACAAATCGCTGGGCAGAGGTTGGAGGCGATCGCTGAGGAGGACGGAGCCACTGCCAAGTTGCAGGGGCAGGCGGTGAGCGTTGTATTCACTGTATTCCCCGGCTTTGCTATAGCGCTTGACGTTGGGGAAGACTTCCAGTTGCCCTGCTTGCAGGGGTAGGTGGTGAGCTTCCAGGCAGTGCTTCAGGGCGACGGCGAGGCCAAAGGTGGGGACGGCTTCAGGCAGGGGGATGTAGAGGTGGAGGCCACCGTTCCAGCTGGAGCGGAGCAGGAGGGTTTGGTGGATGCCGATGCTGGCAAGGGCAGCTCGAATGGTAAGAAGGGCTTGGCGATCGCGGGTGGGATGATGCAGGCTCAGGGCATCAAGGTCGATGAGGCCGTGGTAGGTGGTGGGACCAAAGCGAACACCAACGAGTTGAGCGGCATCCTGCCAGTAGGTCCAGAGACTACGCGGCTTCAGAGGGTATTGAGTTAGAGTTTGCCAAGCGGGTTTTTGGCTGGCGTCGGTGGGGGTAGGGGCGACGATCGCTTGCCAGGGGTAGGAGAAGAGCTGACACAAGCGCTGACCTAAGGGGTCGCGGGGCAGGGGTTCTGGTAGGCGCTGACGAGCTCGCTGAGGGGCGATCGCCTGACTCTTACAAGTAGATTTTTGTTTGCGTGGCATGATGCAACTCTCTAGTCCGATGAGGGCAACGGAACAGAGGATGCAAAGTAAATGAATACGGCTGATTACCCTGCTGGTGCAGGTGATAGCCACGAGGGATATATCTATGCATAATCTCTCTGTCCCGAAATAACGGCTGGACAGGGAGAGAGCGATCCGCAGATTGAGAACGACTAAGTTTTTCCTAGAACTGACTTAAAAATCTCGTTGTGCTTTGATGCGCTCCATCCCTGTTGTAGAGAGGAATAGAGAGCCATTCGTCCTTTTAGAAACGGTTCACAAGGTCTTGTCACTTCTTACCAAATGACCGTAATATAGACGCATGGCAGAGTGGGCAGCTTAACGACGCGCCGGCAAGCACAGAAGTTAAAGTCCCCTCTATTCCGAACAAGTAATAAAAGCCTTTCGAACCCCTTCTGTTCCCGCAGTTGGGGTTTTTGGCTTTTAGGGCTCCTAGAGCATGTTCATCTCCTCAGCTCTAGCAATTGGACCAACAACCCTAAAAATCACTACAAACTCTGCCTCCATAAAGCTTGATGAGTAGTTTACCTGATCTGCCCAGCGATCTCCCCCAATTTCAATGGAAAGAAAGAAAAACTGTACTTTGGCAGCCCAAACCAGGTCTATATTGCTGCTTATGTTTAGAAGGTAAATTTTTGATCTTACCTATTTAGGATTTGGCCTTGAAACACTGCTTTAGGTGAAAAGAGCAGACTACCAAGGAAACCATTTGCGAGTACGTTCTGCTGTCTCTCGCACCGTTTCAACCACTTGGTCATCGCGCTGCTTTTGACTGCCACTGCACTCAGAGTCATTGATGCGATGGGTAGCAATAGTCTCATTCACCAAGTATGCCTTCTGAGCTTCTTTCGGCAATGAGGCGCGATCGCCCTTCTTACCTCCTGTGCCTTCATAGAGCTCATCAATCGTGCAGTCAAACAACTCTTGAGTTTCAGCCACAACTGCTTTCCGTCTGCCCTCGGCGCTGACTTTTTTGTCAAGCATCGATTGCTGAAAGTCCTTGTAGACTGTGGCTCCGTCTACTCGTTCGTGCTTAGTGAGTTCCTGCGAGCTGTTGAATAGATCCAACTGGGAGTCCGATTCGCTCGGCTGCTGCTGGAACCAGTTCAAAAAACCCATGAGCTTGCTCCCGTTCTTGTGAGGTGAAGGTGGAAGAGAACAGTTGCTCCAAGCCAAGCTTGATCAGTTCCAGCGCTCCAGGAATGGCTAGAAATTCCTCGATGATGAGGTAGCGATACTCATAGTCCCAACGCTCAGGTGTGAAGTTGAAGTCGTAGAGGATGAGGCTGTAAGCATCAAGACAAGCATCGTAGCAGTTGCGGGCTGTAAACCTAGCTAAAGCTTTAACCCAAGTTTGCTTGCGTCTCAAGTCACCAAACTGCTGCCTCACTTCAGCTTTGAAGTGTTGAGGTTGCACAATGGCCCCATTGAAGGTGCTGAGACATTCCCATGCTTCGTAGGCCTGTTGTTTAAGTGCAGCTAGTTTCATCGACTTGACCTCAGGGCTACTGTCATCAGAATACTTCCATACAAAAGCTGCGGCGAGAGGGAGTCACTGTTCTCATGGATAGCAGCATACAGTACTCCAATGCAGATTGCATCATATTAATGAACATGAAGTTGAGGCATAGCCAGCAAGCTAAGCTGGGATTAACGGACTGAGGCTAACCAGGTACTGTGGCAGATCGGGTAACGGTAGACATTGAAGGACTCAGAGAGCGAATTGACGAGGCGTACTCGGACAATCCCCTTTGGAGCGAGTTATCTCTTGCACAGAAGCTGAGACGGCTGATTCTAGATGGATTGGAAAAGGCAGAAGGCGATCGCGCTCTCAAACTTCCAGCTCAGCCTGCGACCAAATCCCGCAAATCAAATAAGCCAGCATGAAGCTTGTTGAGGTTTTTACAGGTATCTCATTAGATTTTTACTCTATATAGGTTAAAACCTGAGCAGTTTGGGGATTCTCAAACAGAATTCTACAACTGATTTCAAACTAATTTTGGGAAGTTCTCCATGCAGAGAATCTGGTGATAGGAGTCCTACAACATGCTTATATTGCCAAACTGCTTTCACTTCAATAATAAATATTCAATAAAATTGAATCTGCAATCTTTTTTATTATTTAAATACTATTGACTCTTTATTCAAGACTTCCTAGAGTAGAGAGCGATTCGTGAGGAGACAAAATCTGTGACTCACAAACTCGCCATCTTCAATATGAAGGGCGGCGTGGGTAAGTCCACCAGTGCCTACAACATCAGTGCTGGGCTCGTCCAGTTTCATCAAAAGCGAGTTTTACTGATTGATATTGATCCGCAAGGTCATGCCAGTGCTGCCCTTGGCATTCCTATTTGGCAGCTCGACAAGCAGCTTAAAGATGTCTTACAGCGTCAGGCCAACATCAGAGAAGTCGTCATCTCAACCGCATCTGGTGTCGATGTCGTTCCTTCCAATATCCTGCTAGCTGAAGAAGAAATTCCCATTTCCGGTTTTCCAGGTCGAGAACTACTGCTCAGAAAAGCAATTGGAGCGATCGCTGATCAGTATGATTATGTTCTGATTGACTGTCCTCCCAACATCGGTGTCTTTTCCGTCAATGCTCTTATGGCAGCCGATGCGGTTCTTATCCCAGTGGACATGAGCTATCTGGGATTACTCGGCATCAACGGCATTGAGCGAGCGCTTTCTCTTGTGCGTGAACAACTCGATCACCCGATTGACATTGCCGGAGTGCTGGCAACCCGCTTTGATGCCCGCAACAACCTGAGCAAAGAAGTTCTCAAGTCCCTCCAAGATCACTTCGGCCCTAAAGTCTTTCAAACGCGAATTCCAGAAACTGTCAAACTGCGAGAAGCCCCCAGCTTTAGCCAATCGATCTTTGAGTACGAAGCACGTGGAGCCGCAGCAAAAGCATATCAAGACTTAATTGATGAGGTGGTCCAGACCTATGAATAAAGCCAAATCCCGTTCGGCCTTGGGCATCAATCCCCTCTCTCAAGGCATCTTTAGCAAAACAGCTTCATCTGAAACACCAAAAACCGAAAATTTCAATAATCAAGAATCAAACCACCAAGATACACAAAATCAAGATTTGCTTAATCAAGAATCAAGTTTATTGAAAACTGATTCAACGGAATCCACTCCAACAACTTCAGAATCTGCTGAATTTGCTCTATCACGAGAAGCGCCAATTAGTCAGGTAACTCAGAAATCAAGAAAGCAGAATCAAGAAAAACGAATCAAGAAGAAAGAAACAGTCTTCTTGAACGAGGAGAGCATCGAGCGAGTTAACCTGCGTCTTTCGATCGAAATAAACGATTGGCTCGATAGTCTCTTAAAGCAGGGGAAACGAAAGCACGGGCGCAAGATTCCTAAAGAGACCTGGGTACAAGCAGCCTTAGAATTCTTCCGAGCTATGCCTGTTGATTGGCAAACGATCGACTCTGAAGAAGCTCTCCGGCAAGCTCTGTCTAGTCTTGAATCAAGAATCAAGACTGAGGAATAAAGTTTATGGATTCAAGAATCAAGAAAATTTAGCTTTGATAACTAGTACGCCCAGAGCGATCGCTCAGCGTTTCAATGAATCAATTTTCAAGAAAACTATTGACGAACTAACGGTTGAGTTGGAAGCGTCAGCCTAAAGCAAACGACCAAATATTTGCCAGCTTGAGTTGGGGTAAAGGATTTGCAGTCCTTCCATGGAAATAATAAAGCGCTCTCTAGCTATAGATTGTAGAGAGCGCTTTACTTTGCTTGCCTAAACTTTGCCTAAATATCAGCAGAGATCCCCTACATTTTGGGGTGTTGTAGGAGACCTGACTTAAATCCTGTCCTCGGCCTAATTACACGGTGTCGGCTGAAACACTTTATTCTCTAAGTCTCCAATAAAATTTATCTCTTTCGTTTATTGCTTTCGAATTAGAACATAATGTTAATCTATATTTCTTGACTACCCGACAAACTTTATTAGCTCTAAACATGTTTGATGTGTAGCTTACAACTAGTCGAACAGCATACGATTTTTTTTCCAATGTAATTATTGACAAGGCGTTTTGAGCTTTTAACGAAATAGGAAGAGTCCTATGTTCCCTATCATTAAGCCACTTGCTCAGCTCATCGCTACTTAAATCTGAAGGCACAAAAGTGTCTAATGGCTTAAGTCTCGCAAGTTTTTCATGAGTGTATGTAATCCATCTACTTTTGAAAAGTCTAAGATTCATCCAGTTTGTAATACTGATTTCTATCACAACATCATTTGCTGTGAGTTTGTCACTTTCGTTATGGATTTCATACACAGGTAAACAATTAAGACTAAGAAGTTTTAGCTCTGCTCTAATCTTTGGGTAGTTCCCTGCCAAAAAAACTCGCCTCGTGTTAAAAAATGCAAGCAGCGATATCCCCAAAGATATAGTGGAAATGATGATGGGAAGGATTTTGAGAAGATCATCTTTAATGAACATTTGGAGGGATGAAAGCTGTTTGTAAGAGGGGACTCCGTACATCGCCGGGGACTCCGTACATCGCCTCTTCAAGTTTTCTCCACCTTACTCCTACCAATGCTCCACGTGATGCAAATCCAAGGAATTCTGCCTTTTTAACTAAGCCGGAGTACGAGAGCGTAGCTTGAGTCTCACGTTTTAGACGAACTAAAACTTCGGGGCTACAACAACCTTTTTGAATCCCCATCTCCGTTAGAGCTTCTTTAAAGTCGTCATCAGGAAATAATAGTTCACCAGAAAAGATTTCAGCTCCTATTTCAATTTCTTCGTTTTTATTATCATTACCGCACCAAATTTTACTCAAGTCCTTATCAACCAGATAGTGTTTTAACTCATGCCCTAAGGTAAAGATCTTGGGTGCATCTGGTAGAAAGCGATTTATTAAGACTGACGTACCGTACTCATCACAGAAAAAAGCCCCACGCAGGCTTTTCAACTTGACTGTTGGAGGAACGCCTCTTCTAGGCCATAAATCAATTTCAATCTGATAATGCTTATATATTCTGCGAAGGTCAGAAATAAGTATGCGTGGTGTAAAAATACCAAACTGCATACGGGTGTTGCGGGCAAGGGTTTTCAATTCATCGTAATACTCTCGCCGATTCATTCAAATTTTCCTGCTGCTACCGCTGGCTTTGCTGGTACCTCTATACAGACCACGGGCTTTACGAAACTCTGCATAGTTGCGTAACTCTTCAAGGTCATCAGGTGATAGCTGTTTAGCCGCTCTTAACAATGCAGTTATTTGAACGTTGTCTGGTTCTTCTTCAGGCGGGAAAAAATCTGTGATTGTAATCTCGAAGAAGCGTGATAATCGCTCAAGGTCATCTATTGTTGGCCGATAAGTAGCAGTTTCCCAGCGCGAGATAGTGTTTGCAGTTGTTCCCATTGCTTGGGCGAGGGCTT
Source organism: Trichocoleus sp. FACHB-46 (assembly GCF_014695385.1). NCBI lineage: Bacteria > Bacillati > Cyanobacteriota > Cyanophyceae > Leptolyngbyales > Trichocoleusaceae > Trichocoleus > Trichocoleus sp. FACHB-46. The sequence goes on from NZ_JACJOD010000073.1 coordinate 10,554, forward strand.
CTTGGGAAAGCCCTTTCATTTTTCTTATCTCCCTGATTCGTCCTCCTACATACTCAGTAATCGACATAACTCACCACTGCTTAAATCTAAAGAAAGCATTAAATCTTGTCCTTTTTTAGGATATAGCATCCTACTAAGGTTGACGATTAATTTTGACAACGATTATCCTTTAGAAGGAAGTTATTTTACACTAAAAGGACAAAATGTCAGAAAACGATCGTTACGTTGTTAAGCATCCAGAAGGATGGGCTGTTAAGAAAGCTGGCGCTCAGCGGGCAAGTGATGTTACTAAGACACAAAGCGAAGCTGAGATTCGAGCAAAGCAGATTGTTTCCAACCTGGGAGGAGGAGAGGTTCGCATTCAAGGGAAAGACACAAAATGGCGCGATTCTGATACTGTTTCTCCAGGAAATGATCCAAATCCACGTAAGGATAAAAAACACTAGATAAGTAGGGATTCAAGAGAGCACTCCTCTCCATATAGTTAAAGCTTGGGAAGGACTGCTCTTGTTACATGAATCAACTGATGTCATGTTGGTCTAAATCTGATCTAAAATCTGTTTTCTTCTTTAAAAACTTTACTTGTTATGGATAAATCAATGAATTTAGAGAAAGTAATAGCTTTGGGAAAAAAGGTTAAAGCTAATAAGCAACTTTATGAAGAATTGAGTGCAGCTGGTTTTGAGTATGTCCTCAATCCCAAGACCGATGAACTGCATAAGGTTGGCTTGGCCGATTTCTGGGGCTCTCACAACCTTAAAAATGCTAATTTAGACAACTTCTTGTATTTGAAAAATCTTTCAGATGCTGTACCTATGCATGAATATCCCGATGGGACAGGCATTCCAATCTATCATCTTGAAACACGCCAACATTTAATGAATTACGTTCTCAACAAGTGTAAGCACTGTTTTGTCTAACAGTGTTACTGCTGGTGAGCAATCAACAATCCGGGCGATCGCCCCATTTACGCCGAACTCTAGCAAAGTAGTCTTGGGGCATGGGAACTGGCAAAGTAGCTCGCACCAACTCCAAATTGCATGAGGCAAACCAGTTTGACTGTGAAACAACTTGGAGCCGCTTACCAGCTTCTATTTTGCAGATTTGAATCTTGCACCAGTGGCGATCATCCATAGATACTGAGTTGTTGCCCCAGCAATTAGATTGTGAATGGCAAGGAGAAATGGGTCTTTATGAATTACTGCAAGGCTATCAAGAAAGGACCGTTTTTTGATAGGGCTTTTAGTCAAAACTCCCACCCTGATTTAAGGCCGTTTCAGCCTCGTCAATTTATATCCCTTTTTTGATAGTCCTTAGACCTCCTGCATGAATAGGAAAGTGTGTGACAGTTGACGGTCGTCGTGCGGCAATGGACGCTAAATTTTGGATAGGTATGAGTTCGAGAAGCAGAGATGCAATACCGGGAGTTGGAGCCTTTATCGAATCCTGAGTTCAAGCGCTGGTGCGGGGTGAGCCGTGGCGCTTTCCAGGAGATGGTCGAGTTGGTACGCCCGCACCTAGATCGGCAAGGACGACCGGGTGGACAGGCGAAACTGAGTGTCGAAGACCAGGTGTTAGTAGCCCTGGCTTACTGGCGAGAGTATCGCAGCCAGTTTCACATTGGGGTGAGTTGGGGATTGCATGAAACCACCGTCGGACGAATTGTGAGAAAAGTGGAAGACTTGCTGATCAAGAGTGGCAAATTTCGCCTTTTGAGTCAGCGTCAGTTGTATCAACCGGGTTGGGAGGGGAAGGCGATGGTGGTCGACGTCGGTGAGGTAGAGATTGAACGTCCCCAAAAAAACAGAAACGCTACTACAGTGGCAAGCAGCGTTGTCACACCCTAAAAGCACAGTTGGTGGTGGAGTTTGCAACGGAGCAAATCATTTGTACGGCTGTGGACACGGGCAGGACGCATGACTTTAAGGTGCTCAAGCGCAATCGCTTGCCATTTGTCTCGTCCCAGTTGTGTTTAGCGGACCGAGGGTATCAAGGATTTGCCAAACGTCATGCTGGGGCGTGCACTCCCCCCAAGAAGAGACACCAGCAACCTTTAGCCAAAGAGGAAAAGCAGCATAATCGGACCTTAGCTCGGCTGCGGGTCAAAGTGGAGCATGTGATTCGTCGCCTCAAGATCTTCCGCATTTTTTCAGGGCGGTATCGCAACCGCAGAAAGCGGTTTGGCTTGCGATTAAATCTGATTGCTGGCTTGCTCAACTACGAACTGGCACACCCTTCCTGATTCATGCAGGATGTCTAATGAAGCCGTAGAAGGAACTGTCACTGTCAGCGACGTAGACACCAGAGCGACTTTTGAGATTGTGATGCCCCCTGGAAACGAACACTACTGGATTCTGGACGCTGGTTTCAATTTGAGTCGGGAGTCCTAAACACAGATGTTGCATCCTGAAGCGCTCTCTAGGAGGCGCTTGTTCATTGGCTTTCAGCAGTCCAGCATTCGGAGGGGTAAGGCTCAAAATCCATTCAGCTCTGTGCTTTTTCTGACCAGGGAAGCCTCTATCCTCTGATGGATAGAATGTCGTTTATACCACGTGGTATAGCTAGTGCAAAGACGATTGATAGTTCTTCCCCTATGCCTGCGATTGAGCAATCCCATCTAGCCGAGCTGGTGCGAGAAACTCGGCAATGCTTGCAACTCTCGCAAGCCAAGTTTGCAGCCAAGCTCGGAGTTTCATTCCAGAGCGTCAATCGTTGGGAGAATGGGCGGACCAAGCCTTTGCCACTCGCATTGAAGCAGATTGAACACTTGCTGCATCAAATGGGTGATGCTGGCCAAGATTTGCTCGCTAAATACTTTCCAGAATAAGGATGGAGACGCTATGACGGATCAACTCCATCGCTCTGTCTCTTCAGACAATGGTTCATCTCAAACTGTCCCAGAAGCTGCTGTTCCAGTGGCAGCAGTCACAACGCTGAGCCAAAGTCAAGAGCTGACTCAGCAGATTCTGGAGAGTAGCGATGACTGTATCAAGGTCTTGGACTTAGAGGGGCGCATCCTGTTTATGAGCCCAGGAGGACAAGCAGTGCTGGGTATCCAGGATATAACGCCTTTCCTTCACACGCCTTGGGCTGAGTTCTGGAAAGGTGTCGATCAGCAAGCCGCTATGGAGGCGGTCGCCAGAGCCAGAGTTGGTAAGGTTTCCACTTTTCAAGGATATCGTCCGACGCTCAAGGGCGAACCCAAGTGGTGGGATAACAAAGTTAGTCCCATTCGAGGGGCAGCGGGGCAAGTGGAACGGCTCTTGTGCATCTCACGCGACATTACACAGCGCCAGCGGAGCGAAGACCAGCGCCAACAAGCGGAGGCGCAACTACGGAAAAGCAAGAACCACTTATCCGCCATCTTTTCACAAGCAGCTGTGGGACTCTCCGAAGTCTCACTGGATGGACGTTTCCAGCATGTGAATGACGAGCTATGCCGTATCCTCGGACGATCGCGAGAGGAGATGTTAGCGGCAGGCGTCCTTGAAGTTACCCATCCTGAGGATGTGTCCAAGAGCTTAGAGGCCATTCAGCAACTCCTGGAGACAGGTAGATCTATCTCACTCGACAAGCGCTACTTACGCCCAGATGGCACCATAGTCTGGGCCAACAGCAGCCTCACCCGGCTCGACGATGAACAAGGTCGTCCGCACACGCTGCTAGCGGTCACCGTAGATCTCAGCGATCGCAAACAAGCAGAAGTAGCCTTACAACAAAGCGAGGAGCAAGCCCGACTGGCTATCCAAGTTGGGCAGCTGGGGACTTGGCGACATCACCTCCATCTAGACTTCATAGAGCTAGATGAGCGGATGCGAGAGATTTGGGGAGAACCTCAGGAGGCAGCCATCCTACCGCTGTCTCAAGTCATGGCACGAATTCACCCGGATGACCAGGAACCAGTGGCCACTGCGCTCACTGCTGCCCTTAACCCTAGTTCGTCAGGCCTCTATGAAATTGACTACCGAATTGTCTGGGATGACAATACCGAGCGGTGGATATCTGCGAATGGGCAGGTACTGTTTGCAGGAGAGGGAGAGTTCCGGCAGCCCGTAAGTTTTTTGGGAACTGCCCTTGACATCACGGATAGCAAACAAGCTGAAGAGCGATTGCGGAAAAGTGCGGAGCGACTCAGTATCGCGTTGACAGCGGCAAAGCTAGGAGATTGGAGTTGGAGTGCCGCCACAGACATCGTGGTTTTATCCGAACCAGCGGCTGCAATGTTTGGCATCCCCCCGGGTCCCTCGATGACTTGGACCGAGATGCAAAGTCTGATCCATCCAGAGGATCGAGAGCGAACCCGCTTACAAATCGCACAAGCGATTGCAGAGCGGAGTGACTACGATATTGAGTATCGGGTCGTGCATTCGCATGGGGCAGAACGCTGGATTGCCTCGAAAGGGCGGGCCCAGTATGACTCGTCTGGGCAAGTTTTAGAGATGCTAGGGGTCGTGCAAGATATCACGGCTCGTAAGCAAGCGGAGGTAGAACGCGAACAGCTTCTCGTGAGGGAAAAAACAGCCCGAGAAGCAGCTGAACAAGCCAACCGGGTGAAAGATGAGTTTTTAGCCGTGCTCTCCCACGAATTGCGATCGCCGCTCAACCCGATTTTGGGATGGTCCAAACTCTTGCAGACCGGCAAGCTAGATGCCGCCAAAACCCAGCAGGCCTTGCAGACAATCGAGCGCAATGCCCAACTGCAATCGGAGTTGATTGAAGACCTGCTGAGTGTGTCCCGGATTCTGCAAGGCAAGCTCAATCTGAACGTCAGCTCGATCAACCTGGTCTCCATCATGCGAGGCGCGATGGAAACGGTACGGTTGGCAGCAGAAGCGAAGTCCATCCAAATAGAGGCAACCCTAGCACCAGAGGTGGGTCTGGTTTCTGGAGATGCCACGCGGTTGCAGCAAGTGATTTGGAATTTGCTCTCCAATGCGGTCAAGTTCACGCCAGCCGGGGGACAAGTCCGCATTAGATTGGAGCACTTCGACTCATGCGCTCACATTACGGTTAGCGATACGGGACAGGGCATTGCACCTGAGTTTCTGCCTTATGTGTTTGAATACTTCCGTCAAGCGGATGCCACGACGACCCGAAAATCTGGAGGACTGGGACTAGGACTGGCGATCGTGCGGCACTTAGTCGAACTGCATGGAGGCACGGTTGAGGCCGAAAGCCCAGGCGTGGGTAAGGGTGCCACCTTTACCGTGAGGCTGCCACTCATGCCTCTACAGCCGATCGCTCCTCAGCACCCCCCAGCGTCAGAGCCCGCTGCTGATTTGAACGGGATTCAGGTCTTGGTTGTGGATGATGAAGCAGATTCACGGGACTTTGTGGCTTTTGTGTTGGAGCAAGCGGGAGCAAAAGTGCTCACAGCCAAGACCGCCGCTGAAGCGTTGAGCCTGCTGATGCACTCAAAACCCAATGTGCTGTTGAGTGACATTGGCATGCCTAACATGGATGGCTATATGCTGATGCAACAGGTGAGAGCGTTGCCACCAGAGCAAGGGGGGCAAATTCCTGCGATCGCGCTGACGGCGTATGCCGGAGAAGTCAATCAGCAGCAGGCGTTGGCAGCAGGGTTCCAGAAGCACCTCTCTAAACCGCTAGACTCCCAAAAGTTGAGTCACGTGATTGCTCACCTGATCAAGCCCACTTAGCGATCGCTTAGAAGTTCACTCACTTGGTTGCGTTCCCCAATTTTGGCAAAGTTAGGGGCGATCGCACTCTGGGAGTCTGATCACTGAGCTATGTAAAGTATGCAACATGCAAAAGCTCAAAGGCTGTAGTTCTGACCCAGGGTTTACTCTAGGTTTACGACCAAAAGCGTGACTGTTTGGAGTCGGTTGAGTCTAACGTCAAGCGCATCTTTAACCTGGCCCTCAAACTCATCGAGGTTCATAAAGGTATCTAATGATGTTTTTAGGTTACCCTCCCTAGGTATATATTACTACATGCACTGAGTAGTTTGGAATCATAATAGAAATCCTAGCTTTACAGCTTTTAGATTCCAAAAATTGCGGATTTTACTAGTAGGTGACAGACAGGCGTGCTCGCCTGGTTGAGTTGTAGGAGAGGCGATCGGGCAATGAGAAGCTGATATGTCCACTCTTCCTCTCCTACAACTCGCAACTGCCTCTTCCCCAGCTTTTTTAATAGACCTTCTATATGCGAGGGTTTTAGGCATTTTGTAGTAGCCAAAGACAGTTGCATCAGTTTGAATATTAGTCACCCGGCATCCAGCTAGCTTTGCATCCTTAAACCTCCTTCTCAGGGTGGATAGAAGTATAAAATCTACGCCCTCAGAATGAGATGTATAGCAGACGCTATAATTAACTCCTTCACCTATAAAAACTTTCCCTTCAAGCCTCATGCTTAAAAAGACAGCGGCGCTGGCGCAACCAGAAGTGAGTCATCTCGTTCGCAAGCTGCGGCACCTGAGTGGATTAAGCCAAGAGCAGTTTGCCGTCACCCTAGGCGTTGCTTTTAGCACGATTAATCGATGGGAAAACGGTCACATGCAACCTTCGCCTCTAGCACTGAAGCAAATCAAAACGATGCTCGGTGAGTTAAGCCGTTCATCTGTAGTTGAGCTTCAGGAGCAAAGCCAAACCTTACTAAATCAGTATTTTTCAGAGACGGAGTCGAGCACTCAATGACTGAAGCGAAGGCTGGGATTTCGAGTCATTCCTCTCCTACACCCAGTACAGAAACCACTGGCTTGCTAGAGAGTGAAGCGCGATTCCGGTTCGTACTGGAAGCTTCACCCGATGGATTCACCATTCTCCGCACTGTCCCGGATCAAGGAGGGGCGATCGCTGACTTCAGCATTGAATACGTCAATCCAGTTGCCGCCAGAGGTGTGAACCGTAGGCCAGAGGAAATTGTGGGTCAGCAGCTGCTCCAGCTGTTTCCCGAATGTAAAAGCAGCGGTATTTTCGCTCGCTATGTGACAGTCGCCGAAACTGGCATTTCTGAGACATTTGAGACGTTCTACAACAGTCAAGCACTAACCGGTTGGTTTCGTAACGTCGTTGTGAAGCTAAACGATGGGATTGCGGTTTCCTTTAGCAACATTACCGATCGCAAACAAGCAGAACTAGCACTGCAACAGCAAGAGCAGCACTTCAAAGTCGCTTTACAAACCGCCAAGCTGGGTTCTTGGGAGCATGATCTGATTACGGGAGTTTTAACTTGTTCGGCTCAATGTAAGGCGAACTTTGGCTTACCACCTGATGCCGAGTTTACTCACGAAACCTTGTTTGCGGTGTTGCATTCCGATGACGTATCCATGGTTCAGGCAGCAATTGAGCATTCCGTTCAATCGGGAACGGACTATGAGGTAGAGGAGCGTTGCTACCATCCTGATGGGAGTCTGCACTGGTTGATTGTTCGAGGTCAGGTTATCTGTGACGCTAACGGTACGCCGATTCGCATGGTGGGGGTCACGCTCGATATTACAGAACGCAAGCAATTTGAGGAGTCGCTCCGAGCAGCCAACCAACATACTTCCAACATTCTGGAAAGCATTACAGATGCTTTCATCGCCTTTGACCGCGACTGGCGCTATACCTACGTCAACCAAGAAGCGGCTCGGATGTTAGGGCGATCGCCTGGAGAATTGCTGGGACAACGCTGGCAAGATGTCTTTCCTGAGGTGGCTCGGCAGAATACGGTGACAGGCCGAGCCCTCCACCAAGCCATGACGGAACAAGTGAGTGCTCGCTTGGAAGTCTTTTCTCTGGCAGCTCAGCGTTGGATAGAGATGTCCATTTTTCCTTCACCGAATGGTGTGGCTGCATGGTTTCGCGACATTAGTGACCGCAAACGAGCCGAGCACCGTCGAGATGCCCAATACGCGATCGCCCGTATCCTAGCAGAGGCTACGACCATTGCTGAAGCGACTCCCGCAATTTTACAAGCTCTCTGTGAGAATTTAGGCTGGCAAGTGGGAGTGCTTTGGAGTGTCACCCCAGAGCACCCCCTGCTCCACTGCATTGACTGCTGGCAAGCGCGAGCAGAGCTGCATGAATTCATTGCGACCCGTCAGCAAATGACCTTTTCCCCAGGTGTTGGGATTCCTGGCCGAGTCTGGGCCAGCCGTCAACCCCTCTGGCTCACTGAAATCAGTCAAGACAGCAACTTCCCCAGAGCGACCCTTGCTCCCCAGACTGGGCTAAAGTCTGCTTTTGGCTTTCCCATTCAGTTGGGTCACGAGATTCTAGGGGTCATTGAGTGCTTTAGCGATCGCGTCCAAGAGACAGACTCAGACCTGTTGCAGATGATGGCCGCGATCGGTAGCCAAATAGGTCAATTTATGGAGCGGAAGCGGACAGAAATAGCTTTACGCGAGAGCCAAGATCTGTTCCAAAGCTTCATGAACCACAGCCCAATGGCAGCATTTATTAA
>NZ_JACJOD010000074.1 GCF_014695385.1 Trichocoleus sp. FACHB-46
TTACAAGAACTTGCTGCCTCTGGGAGTTGCACCCCATTCGAGAAGGCATACATTCGTAAAGATGGCAGTCAGGTTCCCATTTTGCTGGGAGCTGCACGACTCGAAAGTGACGAGCTCGCTTGGGTCTGTTTTGTGCTTGACCTGAGCGAAAGCAAAAAAGTTGAAGCATTACTGCGGCAACAAACAGAGGAGTTATCCCGGGCCAATCGACTGAAAGATGAGTTTCTCGCTACTGTCTCCCATGAGTTGCGGACACCCCTGAATGCCATGTTGGGATGGTCAACCATGCTGCGTTCTAGACAACTCGATGAAGCCACGACAAATCGGGCGATAGAGACAATCGAACGAAACGCGAGGGCGCAGAATCAACTCATCAATGACCTATTGGATGTTTCTCGCATTATTACTGGCAAGCTGCGCTTAAATGTTCGTCCGGTAATCCTAGTTTCGGTGATTGAGGCCGCGATCGACTCCATCCGACCTGCCGCAGAAGCCAAAGATATTCGCTTGCAAAGTGTCTTAGACCCCAATGCTGGTCCTCTTTCGGGTGATTCCGATCGCCTGCAACAGGTGTTTTGGAATTTACTCTCCAATGCCGTGAAGTTCACCCCCAAAGGTGGTCGAGTGCAGATTCGTTTAGAGCGGATCAATTCTCATATCGAGGTGACTGTGAGTGATACTGGGCAAGGAATTAGCCCTGAGTTTCTACCTTATGTCTTTGAGCGCTTACAGCAAGCAGATAGTACTACTACTAGGGCACATGGAGGGTTGGGCCTTGGTTTAGCGATTGTCCGTCACTTAGTAGAACTGCATGGGGGAAGTGTTGATGCCACCAGCGCCGGTGAAGGCAAGGGAGCTACCTTCATGGTCAATCTACCCATTACCATCTTTCGTCCAGAACCAACAGACATGGAACGAGTACATCCTACTGTCAGTGATACAGCTCCTCTGCTGGACACACCGAGATTAGATGGCTTGAAAGTTTTGATTGTAGATGACGAAATCGATGCCCGCGAGTTGTTAGCCATGCTGCTAAGGCAAAGAGGAGCCGTGACCACGACCGTGGCCTCCGCTAGAGAGGCTTTAGCTATCATCATCCAGTCCGCTTTTGACCAAAAACCTGACGTATTGGTCAGTGATATTGGCATGCCTAGTGAGGATGGGTACACGCTGATTCGTCAAGTTCGCGCCTTAGCGCCAGAGCAAGGAGGTCGAATTCCGGCGATCGCCCTAACGGCTTATGCGCGTACAGAAGACCGCATCAAAGCCTTAGCTTCAGGCTTTCAGTCCCATGTCCCCAAGCCAGTGGAACCGGTTGAGTTTATTACAGTATTGGCAAGCTTAATCGATCGCTTCCAAAGCTCAAAGCAGCAATTGCCTGCTGAAGCGCCTGCAATGTCACCTCCACACTTGGACAACTTCTGCTAAAGCACTAAAGCTGAGCTTAATAGCCAACTATTTAATTCTTTCATAGTAGAATTAGCATTTGCCTGAGCTGTGCGTCGGGAAAACTTGATTACGCAACTCAGGGGAAAAGTTAGAGGGCCGATCGCTCTGGTGACGCAGAATTTAAACCAAGTTTTGAGATTCAGAAATTTTCTGATTTTGGGCTGAGTGCTTGCTGCTCAATTGATCTCTAATTTCAGGCTGATCCTTATACAAAAAGTCCCCAGATTCAACCTGAACCAGGGACTGTAGTTGTTGCTAGTTTAATTTCTAAAATTATATAGCTAGCGATCAGACTTATGAAGAGGGGTGAAGGGATTGACCGTACTGCTAATTAAGCCCCAGTAGAAGAGCGAGTCTATATTTCTCAATTCAGAGTGTTGGTGTCAAAGGTCATGACAAAGCTAATCGGCCTCTATCGGTAGCCATCCCTTGACGGAGTCTCCAGCTTTAGAGCAAGCACAAGGACGGAACAGAGTTTGAATCGAACCTCTCTTGAAGGCAATTACTGTAAAGCTGTTGACTCTTGTTAGGGAAATAACGTCATCAGCATCTTCTACAACTCGATAGAAATGACCTGTCTCAGAGAGCAAACATTCACCTACTAATACGGTCATCGTCAAACCATTGACTAAATTGGTTAAGTATAATTTTATACCTATCCAATCTTTCTTAGAATTTTGACAACAAAGTTCTTATCGCTACATATAACTCAAAGCCTCCTAGGCAAATGCGGCGATCGCCGCTCAGCAGGAGAGATGCCGCAAGAAGATGCCTGAATCCTAGACCTCTAACAGGGGCACTTGGAAGTTTAGTGACTAGAGAGCATTCCCAATCTTAGAAGGAGTTGGGAGGCGATCGCTTAGGTAAGGCCAGTGATGAGTACCCTGCATTCACTGGTGTTATTTCGGATATCACAAGTAAACCTCAACTAACAAGGCAGCTCCTGATGAAATCTAATCCCGTAGTCATTTCCTATCCTCCTTCATCGCTAGTCGGTACTGCGGCTAATCACCTTCACGAGGAAATTCAGGATGCCCTTAAGGTAGGAATTAAGACCTTTTTGATTAACTTCCAAGAGGTCAAGTTTATGGATAGTCATGGCTTGGGAATGTTGGTCATGATTCTCAAAGATATTCAGGCTGGTGAGGGACAGTTGTTTTTATGCTCTTTGGGTGATCAAGCCAAGATGCTTCTAGAGCTGACTAGCATGACTCAAGTTTTTTGTATCTTTGCGAATCAAGCTGAGTTCCAGGTAAAAGTGCTAGGAGACTAGTTGCACTTTGCTCTGAGCCTGACTGAGCTCTGCTACTAATCTCACTAGCTCTTCCAGATCAAAGGGTTTTGCCAAGTACTTTTGAAAACTTGCGACGGCCCCCTGGCTACTTCCGTTGTCTAGGGATGGGTTGCTGTAACCGCTGAGCGCGATCGCGGGGATGTCCTGGGTGGGTCCAAGCTGGAGAGTTCCAATTCGCTCTCGCAGATGCTGGAGCAGTAAATGACCATTCATGTCAGGTAAACAGATATCGCTAATCAAAATGTCGGGGATGAAACCTTCCACGGCCCTGAGCGCCTCCTCCGCAGAATGGACAGCAACCACCTCCGCTCCCGCATCTTCAAGAATCCAGGTGACAATTTTAGTGATATCGACCTGGTCGTCTACGAGAAGTAAGCGGACACCCTCAAGAGGTAAAGCTTGATTAGACAATTCCATATCTACAAGTATTACTAGCGAACAGAGCTACTCCCATCTCAGTGATAATCCAGAGAGGTAGAAGCATAATTAATTACTTTCAAACTACAGGGATCTTGTCGAGTTCTGGGTCTATCTTAAGTAAGACAAGTATAAAAATACAGTGCAATTAGAATTACAGAAGGTACTGCCAAAGCGATCGCTCAGTTATTGGACTGGGGAATTTGCCTCTCGGCTTCTAGCTTGAATGACGTCCCTACTACCGCACCTCATCTTGTGAGTAAGGGCATATCCATCTAGGTCAGCTCACAGCTTTTTGTCGGATAGGAATTTGAATGACAAACTTAGTCCCTTTTCCGGGTGTGGAGAAACATCTCAAATGACCCTGATGTTTCTCAGTGATAATTTGATAGCTAATCGACATCCCCATCCCTGTTCCTTTGCCCACGGGTTTCGTGGTGAAGAAGGGGTCGAAAATCCGTTGTTTGATCTGTTCTGGTATCCCAGGTCCGTTGTCTGAGATCGCCACTTGTACCCACTTGGCATCCATTAAAGCGGTCTCAATCCTAATCTGACTCGGATGAGCTTGCATCTCGGCATAGCTTCGGCCTGCATTTGCTTCTTCAAGGGCATCCAGCGCGTTGACGAGGATGTTCATAAAGACCTGATTGAGCTGCCCGGCATAGCACTCGACGAGCGGTAACTGGGCGTAGTCTTTGATCACCTCAATCTCAGGTCGCTCCGGTCGAGCTTTGAGCCGATGCTGCAAAATCATCAGCGTGCTATCCAAGCCCTCATCCAAGCTGACTGGCTTGATCTCGGCTTCATCCATGCGTGAGAAGTTCCGCAGCGATAGCACAATTTGCCGGATGCGATCGCTGCCGAGTTTCATGGACGTTAGCATCTTCGGCAGGTCCGCCTGCAAGAACTCTAGGTCAATCTCCTCCGCTGCGCTCTCGATGTCAGGTCCGGGGTCCGGATAGCGCTGTTGATAGAGCTGAATGAACTCTAGTAATCCCTGGGTATATTCCTGAGCATGAGTCAGGTTGCCATGAATAAAGTTGATGGGGTTGTTAATTTCATGGGCGACTCCGGCTACCAGTTGGCCCAGGCTGGACATTTTCTCACTCTGGATGACCTGAGCTTGACTACGCCTCAACTCTTCTAGGGTGGTTTTGAGTTCACCCGTGCGGGCTTCGACGCGAGATTCTAACTCTGTATTACTCTCTTCCAAAGCCGTAAACGACTCCTGCAATTGCCCCGCCATGTAGTTGAATGAGCTAGCCAAGCCATCGAGTTCTTGAATTCCACTCTCCTTCACAGTTTGGTCTAGCTGACCCGAAGCAATAGCTTTACTCGCCCGATTCAAGACCAGGATGGGCTGTGTGATCCAGCGAGAGGTGAACACGCTGAGCACAGAGGCAACTCCTAAGGCTGCGAAGCAGAGCCAGATGGTGCTCTGAGTGTTGGCGTCAATTTGGGCCATAAAATCACTCTTTGGCACGCTGACCACGACCAGCCAATCCAAGCCGTACTCATCGCGCCAAGGAGTGACTTGCACGTAGTAGAGCTCCCCTTGCAAAGAGAGCTGTAAGTTTTGGCTCGTGGCAATCTTTTGAAAACTGTCAAAGCGCTGCTGGAGTTGCTGGCTCACACCGCGAACCACCGGGTTAGGGCTGTCGATCGCCTTCAGTCGTTGAATTTCATCCTTTACGACCACAAAAGGTTTCTGGGTCCCGGAGTTGGCAATCAATAAACCATTTCGTTCCAAGACAAACACTTGGCCCCCACGACTCACTTGCAGATTACGCAGGAAATCACTGAGCTTCAACAAGTGAATATCGATTGCCACCACGCCTAGCAAACGATTGTTCGCGTCATAAAGTGGACGACCCGCTGAGGCCACCACATAGGGATGGTTCGGGTAATTGATGGTAAAGATTCTCGACCACACCGGCTTCTTGGCATTGACAGGCTCGGTATACCAGGTCTCCTTAAAGTTGTTCCAAGTAAAAGTGCTCACCACCTGGGTCCGGTTGCCTTGCTGGTCAGTCCCATAGCTCAAAGCGTTATTGGACCCATTAGAAGAACGCCATTCATCAATCACAACTGTTTTGCCATCGTACCTTCCGGCACCTCCCCCGGCCCCAGTAGCCAAGCCAAAACCGATGTAGCTTAGGTCATAGGCTTGCATTTGATGCCAGAAGTAGCGTTCCAGCATTTTAGGATCTCGCACATCTAAAAACCCCAGACGGATCGCATCGGCATTCATCTGCAAAAGTTTGTGTGGCACCGAGAGATACGAGTCGAGATGTTGATCGACTGCCTTGCTGGTCCGGTCCATCAACTGACTCGCCAGTGCGTTGATGGCCTTTTGCCCGTTGTAGAAGGACAAGTATCCCACGAGAGACACCGCCCCGAAGATTTGCACCACGAATGGAACAATCAGCAGCAGCTGCAACGAGATTGCCCGTTTCGGGTGGGTATCCTGTGTCTTCATGGGTGAAAGTACGAGAGCGAATGGGACTACTTACACAAATGTTCCCATTTATACTTTCACCATATCCAACTTATGCCACTTCCGAATTCTTAACTTGCAGCTCAGATATCGCAGCAGTAAACGTGTGCGTCTTGATCTACACCTCTGGTGAATTCAGCGATCGCGGCAAGTAGCTCATCAATATTGAAGGGTTTGGCCAAGAACTTTTGAAACCCGCCCGATAGCGCCCCTTGATTGTAAGCAGGTTCTGAAAAGGGTGTACTGTGTCCCGTCATCACGATCGCAGGAATTAGCTTAGATGAACTCGATGGAAGTTTTCTAATCATGTCGAGCAGATCATAACCGTTGCCATCGGGTAACTGGAGATCACTAATCAGAATATCTGGTTGAACCTCTTCCGCCATTTTGAGAGCTGCTTTCACTGTTGTTGCTGTAGCGACTGTAGCTCCCATGTGAGTTAAAAACAAATCGAATATCGCTAAGGTGTCTGGGTCATCTTCAACTAAGAGAATTGAAATGCCCCTCAGGCGTGACTTGATGTCTGGCTCTTCACTCATCCCATTTCGCTGCATCAGTTATCCCCCTCACAACACTGAGTTAAGGTCCGGCCTCTTGATACTTAACGGAAGGAATATTTACCGCATGAGCAATTACTTATAGTTTTCCCAAATAAAATAAAGCATTACCAAAAAGTAAGTAATATCAATTAAATTTACTTTTTGTATCGGATTACACCGCTCCAATTGCCCTAGCGTGTTTCTCTGGCTATTTTCTTAAGTGCTGATGGGCATAGAGCTAGCAATCACGCTGCATCATCTCCTAGCTTTTGCTTCTTAGGGGTGGAGCTGGAGGGGGCGATCGAGTCTAGGAATCTGATCACTGAGCTATGTAAACTATGCAACATGCAAAAGCTCAAAGGCTGTAACTTTGACCCAGGCTTTAGCTTTGCCCTTCACCCGTAAGCAGTGACATGCCAGATGCCCCGATTTCTGAACCGAGCCCAGAGATAAGAGTCTTGTTAGTTGAGGATGATGACTTTAATCGATTACTACTGAATGACTACCTCACTCATCAAGGCTATCAAGTGCTGGGTTTGGCAGAGGGCAGCAGCTTTTTCTCAACTCTGGCTCAGTTTCAGCCGCATGTGGTTTTACTAGACTTGAAGTTACCCGACATCAGTGGCTACCAACTACTAGAAGCACTGCGACAGAACATAGAGTTTCAGCATATCCCTGTCATTGTCTTTACAGCATTCGCCTTTCGAGCCGATCGCCAACGAGCCCTGCAATTGGGAGTGCAGGGTTATTTTGTCAAGCCGAGCCACCCAGAAGAGCTAGTCGTCGCAATTGAAATAGTTTGTGCTGGATAGTCCTTTCGCCATTAAGAGGGGCTCAGTTCTAGCCTTGGTCTCGTTTTTGCTTTTCGGCAGTAATGAAGTTATCAATGACTTGAGTTAGCTCTTGGATGCTTTGTCGGGTCGATTCGAGCTGTTGCTCTAGGTTGACGGCCAAAAGTGTGACCGTTTGGAGTCGGTTGAGTCCAACTTCAAGCACGTCTTTAACCTGGGCCTCAAACTCATCGAGGTTCATAAAGATATTTAATGAGGTGTTTTTTAGGTTGCCCCGCCTAGGTATATATTACTACGTACACTGAATAGCTTGGAATCACGATAGAAATCTTGGCCTTACAGCTTTTAGATTCCAGAAATGCGGATTTTACTAGTAGGTGACGGACAAGGGCGATCGCCTGGCTGAGTTGCAGAAGAGGCGATTCGGTTATACTCGCTTAGCTCGGCTCTTCTTCCATCATGGAGCGGAGCAGATTGATCAACTTTGCTGATGAGTATCTTAAGTGGCTTAATTGATACTGAAGTTTATTAACAAAGCCATAACGCCTAACGATTCCGGGGGGTTACTCATGAATGCGGTGGTCAATCTTGCCTTAAGTCAAGGCTATCTCCTCAAAACTGCCGCGATTCAGAATGAAACTGTTTATTGGGTTGAAAACCCTTATTTCACGAGCCTACCTTACCTCTGCCTAGAAGACTTGGCGTCATTTCTGCACACATTGCCCCTCTTGCCCCATCCTGAAGACACTCTGATTTGGCTTAATCTCGCCAAAGCTCTGTCACCTCAACTTGTTGCTGGCGATCGCGCTAGTGACGCAAAACCTAAGCCCAGCTTTGATGTTCTAAAAACTTTGGATTTTGAGCAGAGCAATAATAGGGCCAGTAAAATGCAATCACTTATTCCATAAACGATCTCATCAATATCTATCCTAGGGGTGTGGTGGCATCTTTAGAGGTAAGGAGAAGCTAATCAAATAAAATCGTTCTATTCTCTATGTTGAGCGACACTAGCGCCGCAAAATCATCGCATGCACAGCAAAAAGTGTTCCTAGCTCAGTTTATTAAGGGCGGTGTGGAATACTCACTCGCTTTACAAGCCGCCGAGATTTTGGCAGCAGAAAAACCAGAAGAACTTTTAACGGATACAGAAAAAGGGCTGGTGAATGAGGCTTGCCGACTCTGGTTAGGCCATCGTAATGGGATGAACAAAATTAAGCATGCAATTGCCTGCATCTCCACAAATCTAGGTTTTTAGACCCTGTATCCAGCATTTCGATTAGCTACATTTGCTTGAGCCATGCGAGCGGGAAAGCTTGATTGCGCAACTCAGGGGAAAAGCTAGAGGGGCGATCGCGTTCCTACGATCTCAGCCCACATTAATCACTCATGTGGCTAGGGCTACGAAAGATTATTACTTCTGCTGGTAGTTTTCACTGGTACCGCTCGGCGTGGAGAATACAGCAATTCCCTGCAAGCCTGCCTACTTCCATGAGTACTAAGACGACACAAGTGGTTCTTTACTCCATCTATGTCGAGCAAAGTGCCGTTGTGCTCTACCTCGACAATGGGTCAGATTACAGACCAGGCCGTTTTGTCTCTAGCCAAGCGGACTATCCAGTGGCTTACGAATTTGCCTTGGAACTAGCCCAGCAGAAGGGGCTTAAGTTGATCAACTACGTAGAAGAATTTAGCTGACACTTCGGACTTAAGTATCTCAATACCAAAAGAAGCAGCCTCAATCTAGTGATCGAGGCTGCTTCTGAAATATTAAATGCCAGCCAACGGTTTTAATATGCGCTTTGGGTACTAAATGCTAGCTGACGGCTTTTATACCTCTTATCTTCTCAAAGGATAGCCTTGGTGCCTATGGGGGAATGTACCCGCTTATTTGTCGCCTCAGTCATTCATTAACGGCGCAGTGACAGGGTAATACTGGTTTAACCAAAGGTTTATTAGGTGTAGTGTGATACAAAACAAAGTAAAATCAAGTTCCAAAAGGTAAGCGATCGCTCCTCGAGGTAGAAGAGGGAGCGGTCGTTTTTTTAGTGGCACCCGACCCGCACGGGTTCGACAGAGACGAGGTGAGAGCTGATTCGTGAAGTGAAAGTTGCGATCACCAGTTCTAATAACCTCATAATCCAGCAGTACCATCATTCTGCTGTTTAGACCGGGTGTGGTTAGCATCCTGGCGAAGTCTTGATGAGTTTTGCACACACCGCAACCAACTCAGGAAGATCAACTGGCTTGGTAAGAAAATACCGAAAACCTGCTGTGAGCGCCTTCTGCTTCGTTCTTGGGTCTCCAAGCGCGGTTAGGGCTAATGCAGGTACTTGGCCTCCTTGCTCTGGAGTTAAGCCTCTAATGCAGCGTATAAGGTCATGTCCATCCATTCCAGGCATGGAAATGTCACTGACCACTAAATCAGGCTGCCTTTCCTGGAGAAGTCTCAAGGCTTCCAGAGCTGAGGTTGTTGCTATCACTTCTGCACCGTAAAAACTCAAGACAACGTCCATAATCTCTAAGGCAGGCTTCTCATCATCTACTACCAGAATTTTGAAGCCCTGAAACTTTAGGTTGTCAGCAGCCAAAATATTGCCTCCAGTTCTAAAGCAACGTCATCTCGATAACAACTTGCTACCAAATCGGACACATTTTTTCTTGCTAAAAAAAGCGGGGTAGCGTCAAAGAAAATGATAGAGGCACTAAGGTCATGATGTAGCTCTAAGCACATTAACTTAACTAAACGTGTAGCTTCCAGGTTTGAGTTCGTGTAGCCGTGGGTACAACGTTCAAAGCCCGAAATAAGTCCCTACACCGTCTTTGCCCCTGACGTAGCAAGAACTAATGCAGCCACATGCAGAGTTCTTAAGCTAACCCAGACCTTACACTCATGCCTCACGCAAGTGATGCGAACATGAGCCCCATGCTCTTCCAGGGCAATCCCCAAGGCAAAAGCTTTTTGCCTATCTTCAGCCTTATGTGTACTCAAAAGGCGATAGATTTCCATATCAGAGCACATGCCTTCGCAAACTTCGTCCTGATACCAGAACTTAAAAGGTTGAACGAGGTCATGTGATAGCACTAGGGGATACATGCAATGCCTAAACGCGATAACTCTACTCTTTATTAAGTTTTGGCAGTACTGCGTAGTAAATAACACATTTATCTAAAAATTTAGTTTTGAGAGGGGAAAAGCGATAATGATGCAATAGTCGATTTGGTAAAATACATAACAGTTCTTGATACATACCTAGGACGCTAGCTATCGAGATAGAAGTGTTTAAATCGGCAAACCAGTAGTCATCAAATTATTAGTTTTTTCTAACAGAATTCCCGCCAGTTTATAACAGAGATTTTTGTATCGACTGCTGTCGGGCAACTTGTTGGGTAACTGTCGTTTTTTGTCGGGTGTCGTGTTTGTCGTGTTGGGCGTCGTGTCCCTTGTCGGGTATGACCCGACAGCACTTTTTAGCCTTTCCTGTCGGGCTGTCGGGTTGTGTCGGGTGCCCGACAGAGCCAGGCTATTCTAAGTAGAAAATATTGCCTTCGCACCTCAAAATATTTAGCGTGGCAAGTTCATCCATGTAGATACGAATTTCGTCAGTGGAGACACTCTTTAGGGCAGATAAAGAAGCTCTAGAAATGTCTCGCGGCTTCAGTCCTTCGCTTCTCTTTTGGAAGTAATCCACAATCGCTTTTTTGATAGGCCTTGATGGCTGAGTCCGTCATCAACGAACACGCTCGCGACCGCTTGGACCCGATAGAAGTTAGAACCCACAGTTTTAGACGTACGGCTTTGACCCAGATGAGTAGTGCAGGGGTGCCACTGCGAGTAATTCAGGAGATATCCGAGCCCCATAGCTTACAGGCACCTCAACGGTATCTTGAGATTTCAGGGTTGCGACTGGAGGGGGCGGTGGCGGTTTTGAGCTTCTGATTCATTCGTGTGATCGTCTTGTGAGGTAAGAGTCACTACAAAAGCCTAAAACTTTTGTGTTTTAACCAGAGGGGATCACCTACAAATGCTTAGGCACACTCAGCCGTTGAATTAGTTCATCTAGGGTGCTGCAATAATTCATCCGCAATATATCGTCTAGTTCTTCAGGGGTTAACTCTCTTTCGAGTTTTAACCGCATCCAGGCAGCTAACTCCGGCGACCATTCCCAACTACCTTCATGGTGAGGGCTCAGTTGCCAAGTAGCCTCTAAGGGTGTTTCAACCCAATCACTAGAATCTGGATTATTCATCTGGGTCTTTCGTCGAGTGTGCACAGATTAAGGGTTAGTTGTAGAGTGTCTAGACCTAACCTTTGATATTTACCCTTCCAAGAGAATTTTAGAGTGGGATTAAGCTTTGTACGCTACGGAAGTTAAAGTTTCAGTTAAGTGTAACTTTAATCACACAGTATACTTGAAACTTAACAAAGAATGGGATTGTGACATCAAAGGCTTTACATGTACCCCTTAGCGCTATCTCATGACCTCGTTCAGCCCTTCAAATTTTGGTACCAGAACGAACTTCATGAGGGAATGTATTCTGACAGGGAAATCTATCGCCTCTGCACGACCTGCAAGGCTGAAGATAGGCAAAAAGCTTTTGCCTTGGCGCTTTCTTTAACGGAGCATGGCGCTCAAGCTTGCATTACTTGTAAGAGAACTGAGTACAAAGTGTGGGTCAGCTTAAGAACTCAGCATCTAGCTGCCTCTGTTCCTTCTCCAAAAGCGATCGCTTCTGGGATTCACGGCATTGCATTGGCTGGTTGACTAGACTGAGTACGGGTCTAGGGGGCAGGAAGGCGTGAAAGTTTGAGCTTCAGACAAAAGGCTGAAGCATTTACGACACTTCTAGTTAGGGGCGATCGCAGCTTTGACCTTAATACAGTAGCTAAGAAAAAGCGATCGCTGGAACTTGTCTGTCCTTGTTCTGACGGGACGCTTGCATCTTGCACTATTGATTGTTTCCCTCTTAAAGAGGATTTAACTGAGCTCAGGTTTCAGCCATAACAGGGCATCCACTGAAACTATCTGTCGCTGACAATCTACGTCTGTCACCGCCCACTGAAACGGCTCTCCTCGCTTTTGCAATTCAGCCTGAATCACTGCTTCCAACGCTAAAGCCGAATCTTGTAAAGCCACTTCTATTGTAATTAAGCAGGTTGACATAGCTTGCCATTCTAGCGCTTACCCGCTGCTACATTGTATGGGTAGCCCTCTGACTCCAAAAGCAACTAATCGCTACGACAGAATAACAACTTCAAAGCATAGCTTTTGAGTTATCTAAGCCAGATTCAGTCCATTTGAAATAGGTGCTCATAAATCTCACTGCCCTTAACTGCAACTTCACTTCTGGCAGGAACTTAAGGCAAATGGCCCTCTTTTACACGAATCGTTGCCATACCCCTAAAGCGCAGAACTCGAATTTTTCTGGAGCAACTTGCTCTACTGAGTATCAAGAGTACATCGGGTTTCTAATGATCAGGATGCAGTTGTGGGCAGTCTATGAAGAGATGAATCTAAGATTTCCCTTCTTATAATGAAGCTCCGACAGTTCCTTAGAAATCAGGCGTTTCCACTACAGATCGTTCTGGTGGTGCCCTTTGTACTTCAGATTTTTGGAGCTGTGGGTCTCGTTGGTTATTTGTCTTTCACAAATGGCCAGAGAGCGGTCAATGAAATCGCAGAAAAGCTGGTCGATCGCACCAGTGATGTGATCAATGAACACTTGAATTCCTATCTCTCTGTCCCTCAAAAGTTGAGCCAGATTAATGCCTCTGCGATTCGCCAAGGATTGCTGAATGTGCGTGATGGCGAAGCAACTGGTAAATACTTTTGGGAGCAAATGCAAGCGTATGACCTAACTTTTATTGGAATTGGCTTAGTCACAGGAGAGGGGTTTGGAGCAATTCGTTACGACGGTAAAACTGTCACCATTGACGATTGGAAGTCTCAATTGCCCAATAGTGCACGCACTTATGCAACCAATGACCAAGGCGATCGCTTGAGTGTTATCGGAAGGTACAGCTACAATCACTTTACCGAAAGTTGGTATGCCGCTCCCCTGAAAGCCGGTAAGCCCACTTGGGCAAAAGTTTATGTCTGGAATTCTCCCTACGGTCCCTACTTGGCAGCCTCAGCCGGTCGCCCCATTTATAATTCGCAAAATCAACTACTGGGCGTGATTGATGCCGATATTCATCTGCTGAAACTGAGTGACTTTCTGCGCAGTTTAGATATCAGCAAGTCTGGGCAAGTGTTTATTGTGGAGCGAGATGGCAACTTAATTGCTAATGCTGGCACAGAAAAGCCATTTAGAAACAGCAACAACGAAGTTCAGCGATTGCAGGCGATCAATAGCCCGAACTCTACGATTCAAACCATTGCCAAGTCCATTCAATCATTCAACGGGTTTCAATCAATCACTCAAGATACGGATTTTCAAGTTGAAGTGCAAGGAGAACGATATTTTGTCAATGTTAGACCTTGGCAAGACCAGTATGGTTTAGATTGGCTAGTGGTAACAGGGGTGCCAGAAAATACATTCATGGCACAAATCAATGCCAATACCCGCACCACGCTCGTGCTTTGTTTTGGTGCCTTGGTGGTGGCCATAGCCTTAGGCTTGTTTACCTCTCGTTGGCTGGTTCGTCCGATTCTCCGTTTGAATCAAGCCAGCGAAGCCATGGCCTCTGGCAATCTAGACCAAACGGTGCCAGCCAGCAATATTCAGGAATTTAATATGCTGTCCCACTCCTTCAACCACATGGCAGGACGGCTAAGGGAGTTGTTCACGGCTTTAGAGCACAGCAAGGAAGTCTTAGAAGAGCGAGTTGAAGAACGCACGGGTGAACTCAAAAACACGTTGTCAGAGTTACAACGGACTCAGGCTCAAGTGGTGCAAAGCGAAAAAATGTCGAGCTTGGGGCAGCTGGTAGCTGGAGTGGCGCATGAAATCAACAATCCGGTCAACTTCATCCACGGCAATCTGACTTATGTAGAGGAGTACACAGAAGATTTACTAGAATTTGTGCACCTGTATCAGCAGCACTATCCTCATCCCGCCCCTGAGATTCAAACAGCGGCGGAAGAGATGGACTTGGAATTTTTGCAAGCAGACCTGCCCAAGATGCTGGCTTCGATGCAGCTAGGAACCGATCGCATTCGGCAGATTATTCTGTCCTTACGCAACTTCTCACGGATGGATGAAGCTGAATTTAAGGCTGTGGATATTCACGAAGGCATCGACAGCACGCTGCTGATTCTGCAACATCGTCTCAAAGCCAGATCCGAGCGGCCAGAAATCGAGATTATTAAAGACTACGCGACGTTACCCCTAATTGAATGCTACGCCGGGCAGCTCAACCAAGTGTTTATGAACATCTTGGTTAATTCTATTGATGCGATCGAAGAGAACAATGCCAAGCACACGTATCAAGAACTGAAAGACCATCCCAGTCGCATCACCATCCGCACATTAATGGTTGATGCAGCTTGGATAGAAGTGGCGATCGCGGACAATGGGATTGGCATTCCTCAGGCGGTGCAACGACGCATCTTTGACCCCTTCTTCACGACGAAAGCGCTGGGCAAGGGTACTGGCATGGGGATGTCTATTAGCTATCAGATCATCACGGAGAAACATAACGGCAAACTGGAGTGCTCTTCAACTCCTGGAGAAGGAACTGAGTTCAGGATTCGGATTCCTTTGCAGCAACCAGTCCCTTCAGCAATTTAGAGGTAAAGGTGACGCTGACAGAACCAGGGAATTAAGCAAAACTTATCGGTTAACGACAGAATCAGGGTTTCAGCCCCTCTGAGTGGGAAGCGATCGATAAGCTGGGATTAACTGCTCTTTCCCCTTTAGATGTAACAACGGCGTATCAATGCTTTGACCGTTTTACCTGAAGAAAGTTTAATTAATTCAGGTAATTGTTGAGGCGGCTGAAGTGAAAGTAGATGGCCACGGTCAAGCTAAGGTTTTAACTTCCCACGAGATTGCAAAATTGTTTGAATCTCTACGGGTGAATTCCCCGCCCCTCGGGGCGTAAAATGCCAGGATGAGTGAGTACATTCACAAGAGCCCTAACGTTACTGTTTTGCTATATCACTTGGTGTTTCCCACAAAGTATCGACGCGCTGTGTTTGACGTACAGTGTGACGAAGTTGGTGACGATGCTCAAGAGCTTAACAGCGCGAGAGGTATTCAAACGATGCCCAGGGGTGAAAAAGTAGCTGTGGGGAGGGGAGTTTTGGAGCGACGGCTACTTTGCCAGTACGGTAGGCAAGCATAGGGATGAAGGCATGATTGCGAGGTATGTCAAAGAGCAAGGCAAGGAGTATTTGAACTACACCGAGCTGAGCAATTAGCCCTCTTTTGATGCTGATACCCCGCTGCTTGCGGCGGGGTAGTTCATTCTTCACAAAATTTACTTTGCAGACACACCCTATGGGTAAAGCCACACAAAACAGTTCAACTCTTTAAAGGTAAGACATCATGAATACCCACCAAGAAGGGCTAAAAGTAACCCTGGT
Organism: Trichocoleus sp. FACHB-46; assembly: GCF_014695385.1. Lineage (NCBI taxonomy): Bacteria > Bacillati > Cyanobacteriota > Cyanophyceae > Leptolyngbyales > Trichocoleusaceae > Trichocoleus > Trichocoleus sp. FACHB-46. The sequence continues at coordinate 15,516 of NZ_JACJOD010000074.1, forward strand.
TCCCCACGAGAATCAAACAGGCGCTCAGATTAAAAATACAAGCACTGATGAGGTTGTTGGAGAGTTTACCAACTCTGATGAATACCAACTAAATTTTCAAGCCGCAGAAGCATGGCTGGCTGAGCATGGGTTTGTTCATGCGGGTGGCAGCGATTATATGAAGTATGAGCCATTGATGACTGGTGACACTTCTGGTAGCCATTATGAGTAGGAGGGTTAAGGATTTGCAGCGCTAAAGCAAGGAAGCTATCGTCAAAGAAGGTTGGGGGTACAAAGCATAGCTTTACCTGCAAGGAACATAGGAGGGACACCAACCTAAGGGGAAGGCGTACAACGTTCCCGTTCACCCGCCGCTAACAACCTTTCGGACTCAACTAACTGCCTTTATGCGGTCGGCGTGCAACGGGATTGTGTACGCCCAGCATGGGCGTGAACTAATGGGGTGAAAGTCCCCTGGAGGAGAACCAATGTCCAAATGCTCGAAAGTCTTGGAGCCGAGTGACGACAACTCCTAGCTTAAGGCAAGGGTGCTCTCGTGAGTGAGGATCTGGAAGCCAGCGGCAAACCGACGAGCCGACGAACAGAAACGTCATAGAAGGCTGAGACCCCTGGGTGAGTTGGCACAACACAACGAAACCAAGGTTCAAGGGGCACAGTAAATGACGCGGTTGCCGCGGGACAATTCACGCTCTTATCTGGGGAGGTCTGTCTAACGGCACTTTGAGAGGCTAAGGGAGTCGGATTGAGGGCTATCTGGAAACGGATAGAGCACCCACCGTTACAATTTCACTCATCTTTTGGATCGTTATACCAATTCTCTAAATTCTGGCGACAGATAGAGCATCCCAGATAGACTGCCGTCCCGTAATCGATGCCACGACTTCATCCGTCAGTGCCTCCAAGCGCACTTTTAACTGCTG
>NZ_JACJOD010000075.1 GCF_014695385.1 Trichocoleus sp. FACHB-46
ACAAGTCTGTCTATCGTCAACGGAATCAGGTGGAGCGCTGTTTCAATCGCTTGAAGCAAAACCGTCGCATTGCAACGCGCTATGAGAAAAAAGCTGAAAACTACCTTGCCATGCTGACTCTAGCCTCTATCATGATGTGCCTGTAGTTTTAAAACACGCCCTAGTGAATGATGCGTAAAATGATGTGCAATAAGCGGATTTGGGCTTAGACTTAGACATTGCCCAGATTGTCAAAGCCAGTAGGTCGTCAGAAATGGCAAGATGACGCTACAAGACAGTAACTCTGTACAAAAATATTGGTGCAAAGCCCACCGTCAGCAACTTAGCGACCGCACCGCTTCCAAACTTGCGCCAGTCGCTGATGGTCAAGCTGAATTCTTTCTAGACTACTCAATCTCAAAGCGCTCAAACAGTGGGCTAAAGTCGCTGGGTTGCGCCTCGTAGTTTAATATCTCGTCACTCAGAATGACCTACTTTTGCGAACTTTGAGTCCACAAGTTGCCAACGGGCTTGAGCCAACTTGTATCATCTAAGGTTCCAGCTTTTACATTGGTAATTTTGGCGTTTCGAGCCGGGTTATGGAACAGCCTGGTTCCGCGTTCTCCACAAAACAAGCAACTCACTTCACGCCCGCTATCCGAGACTCGCTGCCATTGTTTCGGTTGCCCTTGAAGAATGACAACTGCGGCACGAGGAACAGGCATTGACAGGCCAAAGGCACTAGAAGATTGCTTTGGACATTCTTTGCAGTGACACGCATAAAGCGTCAGAGGTTCAGCCCGAATCTCGTATCGAATTTGCCCACACTAACATCCCCCACTGTAAGGAGCCGTCATACTTTACTGCCCTAGCCCAATTCGTCGTCATTCATTATGCGCGATCGCTCTACAGATTAGCTTCAAAGTGTGAAGTCTTTGCTACAAGCCATCCTTAGCCTCAGAGGGCGATCGCTCACTCGAGTAAGACCAAAGATTGAACAATTTTTTCTAGTTCGAGCGGCGTCAGGCTGGCATTTTGTTCGCAAGCGTACGTCTCCTGATAGTAGGTATCATCACCTGCACTCACCCAATAGTAGAGAGAGCGAGAGGAACTTGGCGGCGATTGTAATGCAGCTGGGAAGCTAGAGAGATTGGGTTGCACGACTCGCAATTGCTCAGCGGTGGGCTGTTGATTGCCTCCAGAAGACTCGCCAAACAAGATACTCCCTCTCCGAGTAAGGTGGTACGAGTCTGAAGCTCAAACTCACTGACTCCGCCCCCCACGCCACCTGCAACTGCTCTCATCAGAAAACAGGTGTTTTGAGCATTGCGATAGACCAAGGTGTAATTGGGGCCTTCTCGGCAAAGACTCGTTTGAGGAGCTCTAGCCGTACACGAGTTCGCGATCGCCTCAGCCAGTTGGAAGCCTTGTGGCACATAAGCTGGAATGAGCGCTGGAATACCTAACTCGCTTAAAGATATTTTTTGCGCTTCACTCAGTCCCGCAGAAGCTAAAGCACTCCCGGTAGCATCGGGATCCTGCGTGCGCTTCAGAACGCACTACGTTGATATCACAGGAGAAACACCCTGGGTTAGAACCTTGATCGATCCCTACCAGGCTCAAGCCGCTGCAGATGGCACTCGCATCATTCCTTGTTGTGGCTTTGATTCCGTGCCATCAGACTTAGGGACCTACCTCGTGGTACGGCACCTGCAACGGGAATTAGGAGTTCCTTGTCAGCAGGTGCAGGCCTATTTCCAGGTGTCTGGGGGGTTGAATGGGGGGACGCTGGCCTCAGCTTTCCATCTTTATGATTCCGTCGGGGTCGCTCGGATGAATGATCCCTTCCTACTGAATCCTCCCAACACTTCCTCTCCCTGTCCAGCTCAGACTGAGCGCTACCGTGACCCCCAAACCCCCTGACCTCAACACCTGGGTCGCTCCCTTCTTCATGGGGCCTGTCAATACCCGCATCGTTCAGCGCAGCGCGGCTCTCTACGAGCAGTGGCAAGACCCCTATGGACCTGACTTCACCTATCAGGAGTATCTCAAGTTCGATGAACCGTTGTCATGGCTGAAAGCAACGAGTGTTACCGCTGGCTTGGCTCTATTTACAGGAATTGTGCAACAACCCCAAGCGCGATCGCTCTTACAACCAATATTGCTGCAACCGGGAGATGGACCGTCTGAGCAAACGATGAATGAAGGGTGGTTCTCCTGTGAACTGGTGGGCGCTGCAACAGATGGTCGCCAGGTGCGAGGACTGATCCGAGGCCAAGGAGACCCTGGCAATCGAGCCACGGTCAAATTTATCTGTGAATCAGCTCTGAGTTTGGCTCTGCAAAGCGATAAACTACCGGGTGGTGCAACGCGAGGCGGAATTCTGACACCCGCAACTGGGTTAGGTGAGGTGCTGGCAGAGCGTTTACGCCAAGCTGGAATAACCGTAGACGTGACTCTATAATGCGGGGCTAGGATGGAACGTAGAAGCTTGAGTTGAAGGATGGCTCAGCAAAAACATCCCTTGAAGAAGGCCGATTCAAGGAGGTATGTCGACGGATTTAAGTGGCCCGAAGTTATTGGGTCATCATCATGCTGCCTGCCGAGGGGAGCACGATCCCCTGCCGCCAAATCCTAATCTATCCTCTGGCTCACGCTAACATCAATTCCTGAATGCGCTCTGGCTCCTCTCCCAACCAATCGGGATTTTGGGCAGTGCCGTCATAAATCGATGAAGTTTTGAAGGGTTCGAATTTACCGCTGGCTCCTGCCGTTGCCGTTTTTGCTAAGAGCGATCGCACCTGCTCCTCGTTCATCGGCTGAAAGGTTCGCACCGCTTCCAAGGCTTGATCCAGAATTTCCAGACTATCAATTCCCGTAATCACCACCGACGTCGGCAGATTGAGAGCATAGTGCAGGCATTCAATTGGCGTTGCTGTATTGGAGCGTAAAAGCACGCCGTTTGCCAGACTTTTCATGCCCAAGATGCCAATGTTTTGCTTTACCAGTTCCGGAACCACTAGCTTGGCAAAGCTTTGGTAGTGAGCATCCATCACATTCAGCGGCATCTGCACCGCGTCGAACTTAAACCCTTGCTGAGCGGCAACTTCCAGCATGTGGAGATGAATTTGAGGAGCTTTATGCCCGGTGAAGCCAATGTATCGCAGTTTACCAGCTTCTTTTGCTTCAACCAAAGCGGCATGGGCTCCTGCCTCATCAAAAACTCGATAGGGGTCTTCGTAGCGGATAATTTCGTGATGCTGGACCAGATCAATGCAATCTACTTGTAGGCGCTGCAAAGATTCGTCTAGCTGTCTTGTGGCTTCTTGCTTAGAGCGACCGTCAATCTTCGTCATCAAAAATACTTTGTCTCGGTAGCCATCACGCAATGCTTTTCCCATCCGCATCTCGCTGAGGCCACCGTTATAGTCCCAACTGTTATCCATAAAGGTGATACCGCGATCGATCGCACTGCGAACAATCCGGAGCGCCAGTGGCTCATCCACCCGCTCCAAGCTGAGGTGCCATCCGCCCAATCCGATCGCAGAAACGGTCTCCCCAGTGCTGCCGAGAGTTCGGTAGAGCATTTCTGATGGTGATGTAATTTCTGGCATCTGTTCTCCTTACTTGCCCGCTAAAGCCTCAGTGCCTTTAGCTATGAGCCAATTCAAACACAAGAAAAAGCTCTCAGTCTCTTCCTAGAGACACACTCAGGCAGACCGGGGATCGCGGTAGTAAGGATGCTTGAACTATCGTATGTCTCTTCTCGGTTGAGCGAATTTGCTACCTGGAAAGTGAGTGGTTTTGAGCTCAGTATTCATTTCAGCAGGGTAGAAGATACCCCATTAAAATACACAGTTTATCGGTAGGCTACCGTATTATTTTCTTATGGAGCTAGTGCTAATCGAAACGATGGATGCTGTTGAACAGCGGTTTCTTGTCACCAATCGCGCCTAATCAATCCACTGCTGATACAAATACTCCAGTACCCGTTGAGTGGCTGGAGCACATTGGGCTAAATCCGTATAACTCAACCACGCGATCGCTTCGATTTCTGAGTTGGCGATTATTTCACCCCTGCAGTCTGCCCCAAAGCAGCGCATTGCCACCCAAGTGGTTCTGTGTATCCATGCGCGACTTCCTGCACGACCAGCACCTCTGTTAGAGTGTCAGCAATCAGGCTGACATTGAGTTCCTCCTGAACCTCTCGGGGCAAAGCTTCCCAGTCAGACTCACCCTTCTCCCGCTTGCCACCGGGTAGATAAAACACATCCTTGCCCCTTGTCCGGGCACACAGGACCTGTCTATCCCTGATCAAATCCAGGCAACGACCTCAATGATAGTGCACTCGTTTCAACTAGTAGGCATCGATTCGAACAGTTTAGAAAGCAGCTGTAAAAACCGATCTCCGAACACTGGGGAGAGCCCCCCACACAGGAGCACAAAGATAGCCGAACCAATGTAATGAACGAGATGAACAGCTTCCGGTGTGAAGTAGATGAAATAGGAGAGCGGAACCAGGATCAAGAAAGATCCCAGGAGTGAACCCAATAAAAATTGAGTTGCTCTACTCCGCCAAGTTGGAAGATTGGGTTCGTTGGGTTTAGATTGCATCGTCAGAGCTACAACTCAAGCTGTATCTATTCTAGAGCCAGATCAGACAGAGCATCATTAGGTTCGAGTTCTAAAGGATTCTAAGCTTTCAGGAGTTGTTTCCAGCGATGCTCTGTCTGGTCATTGGCTGGAAATAAACACTCAATCCTGAGTTCTTGTAGGGTAATGTCGTAGGGAGTACCGAGTGTGGCGATCGTCGAGAAAAATTGCAATTCTAGATCTCCCCGTTTGAGATGAACGGTCAGCAGCATGGTATTTTGAGCCACACGAGCAGCAGCATGCCAAACCCCAACAATATCGGGATAACTCATTAACTCATTCAATAACGCTTTAGATTGTTCACTTTCACCTTCAGCAATGGCTTCTCGCTGCAAGCGTTGTAACAAATGCACTGAAAAATCGTCCCAGTTCACCACAAAGGGACGGAACCCTTGAGGATGAAACATCGCCCGCATCAGATTAACTTTTCCATCGCGATAGAAGTGAGCTTGCAGTTCCTCGGGGCTAATAAAAGCGTTCAGCAGTCGATTGGCAGCTTGGTTGGTCAGCAGCAGGTTCCAGTAGCGATCGACCACAAGTGCTGGGTAGGGTTCCTGCTGGCGCAGCATGAAGTCGAGCGCTTTCCGGATCGAAGTCATTTCAGGAGCCGATAGGTCAGTCTCTGTGTGAACAGGGGCAAATCCAGCAGCCGTCAGCATCAAGTTTTGCTGTCTTAACGGAATCTCTAGCACCTCTGATAGTTGCAATACCATCTCTCGGCTGGGTTTGGCTCGTCCGGATTCCAGAAAACTAATGTGGCGTTGAGATACTTGACTGGTCACGGCTAAATCAAGCTGGCTAAATCCTCGCTGGCCCCGCCATTGCTTCAGAAGCAGTCCAAACGAGTCAAGGGGTAGATTTGAGGCATGGGTGCGTTGCTGCATAACCAGGTTGGCAAAAGATAGCTTTGATTACCTAACAGGTAATTGCTTTGATTATCTCCCGCTTCCATGATGAAAGCATCCTGATTGAGGGTCAACCCGATGTTGAAGGCAACAAATCTTCCGACAACCCACGTATTCAGCGGTATCAAAGTTCTGTATTTGATACTCACCATTGCCGGTTCCATTGCACCCTGGTTCTGGCTCCTACAAGATCCCTCGGCATTGCTTTCTCCCTCCTTCTTCCTGCACCAAGCCTTTGCGAATAACATTGCAGCAGGGTTGACAACGGATTTACTGATTTCTGCGATCGCCTTCTTTTGGTTTGTATGGATTGAATTGAACCGGTTAAACATCCCACGAGCCTGGATCATTCTGTATATTGGATTGACCTTTGGCGTTGGACTTTCCTGTTCTCTACCCTTCTTCCTATACCGTCGAGAGCAACTTCTAGAACGAACTGTTTGAGATTATTTGAGATTAACTGGGGAGGCAAACATGAGTTCAAAGCCAGTAGCAGGCGCGATCGGAACACCCACTTCTGAGGTTGAAATCAATGCCTCCCTAGTTCACTCCCTTCTAGCCGCACAGCATCCTGATCTGGCGCATTTGCCGCTTCATTTAGTAGATGCAGGTTGGGATAATGTCATGTTTCGATTGGGTGATCAGCTATCTGTCCGGCTGCCTCGTCGCAACATTGCTGCCACACTCATCGAACATGAGCAAACTTGGCTCCCCCAATTGCCAACTCTTCCCATTCCTTGCAGATTAGGTCATCCAGCACCAGGTTATTCCTGGAAATGGAGCGTTTTGCCTTGGTTAGAGGGGTAACGGCTAACCAACAAGAACCAGATCAAAACCAAGCACAACGGTTTGCCGCATTTCTGCGATCGCTCCATCGTCCTACGCCACCGAATGCCCCCTCTAACCCATTTAGAGGGGTGCCGTTGTATCGTCAAGCTGCTTCTATTGAGGAACGGACATGGATCGAGAGGCTGTGGTGTTAGGATCTGGGTGAGTCGTTTAAAAAGGAGAAGAATGGCTAGGCATTGGACGGCTCTTGCATGGTTTCTTGAATCTCTTTGGGTTCATTCCCCGTCCCTTGGGGCGGACTAACTGCCGGGGCTAGCCCCGTGGGTTCATACCTTTGATTACTCTGAATGGCTCGTTTCGCAGAGATACAGACACCACGAAACAGCCATTCAGGGCTTGCTGTAAGGGGTTGAGCGCGGCTTGTTTTTTCAGAATTCCCAAAGCGATCGCTGCATCTCGTTGCACATCGGAATACTCATCCGTTAGCGCTTTGATGAATACTGATAACGAGCGATCGGCAGGGATTTTTTGCAACGCTTGCAGGCTAAACTTCCGGAAACTGTCAGAACTAGGTGCTCAAACTGAGGGCAGGAGCCAGTCTACCAAGTAGAGGCTTCTGCCCTCACCTTCCATCCAGCGGCTTTCCATGAATTCGCCCACTGCAGCTGCACCCACGACTCCACTGCAACGCACGACTAATTTACGGTTACTCTGTATTTCGCTGCAAGGCGTATCGTCGCACCTTCAACGATCGCCAAACAGTAATTCAATCAGAGCTTCCACTAGGCGATCGAAAGTCATATCCAGGATGTCCTTGCCTTGCAGCATCTCCATCATTTGATAGTAGTAGCTCAACGTTCCAGAAATAATCCAGGCCACGGCTGCTGGGTCTGAACTGCGGAGTTGAGGAGCCGCTTTCAGGAGATCCGCTGAAACTTCCAAGCCCGGTTTTTCAAAATGCTTGACGTAGAACCGAGCTAGATCAGGAAACCTTCCCGATTCCCCCACAATCAACCGATAAAAGTTCATGCGCATCGGGTCAAGATTTTCAGGAGTAATGCTCTTCTGCGCTAGGATTCGTAGCTGTTCTACAGGATCAGTCGGCAGCGGCTCTGAGGCAAACACCTGTTGGAGATGCTGCTCAGCAGTGTATTGCACGATCGCCGCAAATAGCTTTTCCTTACTCTCGAAGTAGCTGTAGAGCGTTTCCTTTGATACTCCTGCCGTGGTCGCAATCCGAGCCATGCTGGTCGCGGCATAGCCACCTTGCAAAAACTCTTGCAGGGCTCCTTGCAAAATTTGCTCTGCTTTGGCGGCTTGCTTAGCTTCCTTAGGCATGGTACGACCTGAACTAATTCACTCATCGTACCGTACAGTACGGTCTCAAGACTACCTGATCGGGTGAATTGGTAATCAAATCACTTGGACTACGATTTAAGTCAATCGAACTAGACCGTTCGGTTCGGCTAATAGCCGACAGTTGCTAAACCCTGTGATTTTTTGGAGAAACACTTATGAAGACGGTCGTACAGCACGCCCAACCTAAAATTCTTGAACCGGGTCAGGGGGATATGCATTCTATGCTGACGCACACACTCGTATGGAATCTGGATGGAAACGATACGAACGGTCAGTATGCTGTGTTTGAGATGATCGATGCGGCTGATGGAGCACCACCATTGCATCGCCATCCTTGGGAAGAAACTTTCTACATCCTGGAAGGTGAACTCGAAATTACGTTGGGCCATCGTCAGCAAGTTGTGACAGCAGGTGCAGTGAGCCACATTCCTGCCAATGCGGTGCATACCTTTAAGGTGCTCTCTGCGATCGTTCGGGTTCTGGTGATCGTTTCACCTGCGACTGCGGCCGAATTCTATCGGGAAGTTGGCGAAAGAATTACCAGCTTGCCACCGGATCTAACGGTTTTACAAGAGATTTCTGCCAAGTACGACTTGCAGTTTGAGTGACCCATGGAAGGAGATGTAGAATGCTCATCCAAACAAGTGCACAAACTACCATTAATGCACCCATTGAACGAGTGTTTGATGGGTCGATCGACTGTCAGAATCTGCCCAGGTGCTTCACAGGTTATCAGGCAATTCCTGCCATTTTGAGTGCAACTACGACCGATGGGCTATCACTCCACGAAGGTAGTACGCGCATTGTACAGAACAGTGATGGTTCTAAAATCACAGAACGCATTATTTCTCTTCAACGTCCTACCCTTCAAACCTACAAGTTGCTAGATGGGCTCAAGCCGCCATTTTCATGGCTTCTACGTTCTGCTTCTGGCAAATGGTCATATCAAGCGATCGATTCAGGAACGCAGATCACCTGGCAATTTGAGTTTGAGATGCGGCATTTACTTGCCTATGTGGTCTTCCTGGCAATGGTCAAACATCCCTTTCAAACTGCCCAGAACATTTGTCTGGCCAATCTCAAACGGACGATGGAAGATTCTGATTGAGGACTCAGTGATGAAAATTACGATTTTAACCACAGGATCACGAGGGGATGTTCAACCGTTCCTTGCCCTGGGACAAGGACTCAAACAGGCTGGATATCAAGTTAAGCTCGCCACCCACGACACGTTTCAGGAGATGGCGCAAGAGTATGAACTAGCGTTTGCTGCGATCGCCGGAGATGTCCAAGCCCTGATGGCAAGTGAAGCAGGACAGAACATGCTAAAGAGCCAGAATCCAATTTTGTTGATCAAGCAATACGCCCAAATGGTGCAACCGCTAGTGGCTCAGGCGATCGCTGATTCTTGGGCAGCTTGTCAGGATAGTGATGCCATTATCTTCACAGCTACAGCCGTTTGGGGATATGACATCGCTGAAGCATTAGGAATTCCCTGTTTTTTTGCCTCTTTAATGCCTCAAAGTTCTACCCCAGATTTCCCGTATCCTTCACTACCCCCAACATTGCATTTAGGCCGAACTCTCAATCAACTGAGTTATCCGCTGTTGATGGAAGGGTTTGGATTAATATTCAGGCAACCATTGAATGAGTTTCGTCGTTCGCAGTTACATCTTCCATCCATTCCCTTTGGAACGATTTACCGCAGACTTGATCGTTTACCAACGCCTGCTCTCTACGGGTATAGTTCCTCAGTTGTGCCTAGACCAGCCAATTGGAGCGATCACATCCAGATGACTGGCTATTGGTTTCTCGATCAAGCATCAGATTGGCAACCCTCCCCAGCACTTCTAGGCTTCCTGGCAGCAGGATTACCCCCGGTTTATGTCGGCTTCGGCAGCATGAGCGGAGAGGATTCTGTACAGTTCACTCAGATCATCCTGGATGCCCTCCAACAAACGGGACAACGGGGCATTTTGCTCACAGGCTGGGGAGGGATTGCTCAGACTGAATTGCCTGATGATGTATTTCTCCTTTCTTCTGTTCCTCATGATTGGTTGTTTCCTCAAATGGCAGCGGTCGTCCATCATGGTGGAGCGGGAACAACTGCTGCTGCGCTTAAGGCGGGAGTACCGTCTGTCGTTGTGCCCTTCTTTGGCGACCAGCCATTCTGGGGCGATCGAGTGATGAAATTGGGAACTAGTCCGTCTCCCATTCCCAAAGCCGAGTTAACGGTAGACCGTTTGGCAGCAGCCATCACAACTGCTGTCACTAATCCGGTAATGCAACAGCAGGCGAAAGCGATCGGGGCCGCAATTCGAGCAGAGAATGGAGTCGAGGAAGCGATCGGAGCTATAGAGCGTTATCTTGTACATTCTAAATATCAATCCGCTCAATATGTTTGAGGAATTACGAATCACCTTCGTGACTATTAAGGACATCCGATAGTTCTTCCAACAAGCGGCACAGTTGAGATATTTGACGCCTGCGATCGCTCACAAATATCTCAATGCAATGCATCCCAAGAACTTGGAATAACTCCTGCGGGATATGGCTCAGGTAGGAACCAGAGTGTGAATGAACATAAACAGAAGAATCGGAAAATGACAACCATGAATAACTCCCAAAACAGAGCAAACTGTTGCTTTGCTTGCTGAAGAGAAAGCGTAGATTTGGTTAGAAGAGAACTTACGACTTTGAGGAGGACAATAACAATGACTGTAGAACGTAAGATTGCCAACACGTTCCACATGGATGAGGAAACCTGGGCACGTCATGCCAATCCCTGGAGTGTTTGGACCCGTTTCACTGTCCTGCCGATTCTAATTTTGGCGATCTGGAGCCGTGTCTGGCTGGGTTGGGGGTCGTTGGCTCCCATCGCGATCGCCCTACTCTGGATGTGGATTAATCCCCGCATCTTTGCGAAACCTCAATCTACCCATCATTGGGCTTCTAAAGGCGTATTGGGTGAACGGGTCTGGCTAAATCGAGATACCGTTCCTGTTCCTTTACACCATCAACAGGTTCCCAATGTCCTGAGCCTGGTTTCAGTGATAGGTATGGTGGCTGTGGTCTGGGGATTGGTCACACTTGATGGTTGTCTCACTCCCTTGGGATGCGCTCTCGTTTACCTGAGCAAACTGTGGTTTATTGACCGCATGGTGTGGCTTTATGAGGATATGAAACAGGCCCATTCCCAATATCAAAGCTGGCTTTATTAAACATTTGGGGCTTTGAAGCAGCTTAACAGGTAAATAAAACACGTCGAAGTCCTTACTTCCACCGCACCAGGAGGTTTCAGAATGAACGCATCAAAAATGTTGGTCACAGGAGGGACAGGTTCCCTCGGTTCACGGGTGGTCGATCGCCTACAAACTGCGGGTTGCAACGTTCAGGTTCTCAGTCGTAGTGGACGTCTCGGCACCGTTCCAGGAGATTTGCTGACGGGTGAGGGATTGGAGAAGGCAGTCGAAGGAATTAATACCATTATTCATTGCGCTTCTAGCCCCACCAATTCACGTCAAGTTGATGTAGAAGGAACGAGGCGCTTACTTCAAGCCGCAGAACAGGCAGGAGTTTCTCACATTGTTTATGTCTCGATTGTCGGAGTCGATCGCAACCCCTTTTACCCCTACTACGGCATGAAGCTTGAAGTTGAGCAGATGATTGAACAGGCTTCCATCGGGTGGACCATTCTTAGAGCAACACAGTTTCACGAATTTGTACTGACGCTGATTCAACTGCTCGATCGCCTGCCTATCATGCTCATGCCCAAAGGCTTTCTGCTCCAGCCGATTGAAGCAAGTGAAGTTGCCAATCGCCTAGTTGAACTGGTTCTTTCCTCTGCTGCCGGACGAGTGAGCGACATCGGGGGTCCCGAAATTTGGACAGCAGCCGATCTAGCGAGAGTGTATTTCAAAGCAACTGGACGGAAACGGAGCGTTGTCGAAGTTCCCATTCCTGGCAAAATCGCCCAAGCCTTTCGTACAGGAGCACAGCTCTGCCCCGACCAAAAGTACGGCAAAGTTGGCTGGGAAGCGTTTTTGAGCCAACTATCCAAAGAGAATTACCGGGAGAGGAAAAGCATTTCACTGAATTTAGAGGAAATATCATGAACAAGATTGTGTTTAAGTCTGCTACTGACATGGCTCACATGATTCGCGAGCGCCAAATTTCTGCGGTCGAACTTCTAGACGCGCATCTGGAACAAATTGCTCAACACAACTCGAAACTAAATGCCATCTGCACCCTTGATGGAGCAAATGCCCGAACTAGAGCCAAGCAGGCAGATGAGGCGCTTGCAAAAGGTGAAGATTGGGGCGCATTGCATGGAGTTCCGGTCACGATCAAAGACATTTTTGAAACGGCTGGACTCCGCACAACCGCAGGCTATATTCCCCTTCGAGATTACATTCCCCAGCAGGATGCGACAGTCGTTGCCAGACTGAGAGCAGCGGGAGCGCTTATCCTGGGAAAAACCAACATGGCAGAACTCGCAGCCGATTATCAGAGTATCAATTCTCTGTTTCCGCCAGTCAACAATCCCTGGAATTTAGCCTACACGCCTGGAGGAAGTTCAGGGGGCAGTGCTACCGCGATCGCAGCAGGTCTTTCACCCCTCGATCTGGGCAATGATTTTGGCGGGTCTGTGCGTCAACCCGCTCACTTTTGTGGGGTCTATGGACTCAAATCCACCGATCGCCGCATTTCTACCGCAGGCATGATTCCTGAAGTTCCGGGTCTGCCCTTGTGTGTTCGACAGATGATGACAGTTGGCTGTTTGGCGCGATCCTTGGAAGACATTCGGCTTTGCTTTTCGCTGATTGCCGGAGCAGATGTGCGCCGTCCAGATGTTCCTCCGGTTCCCCTAGATCCGCCTTCAGGCAAAGCATTGTCTGATCTCAAGATTGCCTGGATTGATCAGTGGAGTGAAGTTCCGGTCGCCTCTGATATCCGCACCGTCATGCAGAAAACGGCTCAAATGTTGGCAAATACGGGTGCCCAGGTAGAACGTTGGCTGCCCCAAGGCTTTGACACCTCAAAGATGTTGAACCTGTACATGCGAGTTGCAGCTTATAACAATACCTATGCTCAACCGAGAGATCGTTATAACATCCGACGCAGTTTAGAGTTGATCGCTCGTACAGCCACCCAAGGTGATAAAAAACTCAGACAATTAGGAGACTTCAGCCGCTTTCTTCCAGAGCTACTCAATCCCAGTTTGAAGGGATATTTTGCAACGCTGACCGAGCGCGATCGCTTCATTACTCAACTGGATACGGCATTAGAGTCATGGGATGTTTGGTTAGTCCCTGTGGCTGCAACGGCCGCATTTACCCATCGTCCTGCCTGGAGTGCGGTTGAGGTTGATGGCAGAGCTTACCCATACGGAGTTGCCAATGGAGCATACACCATGCCGTTTAATTTAAGCGGTCATCCAACCATCGTCATTCCCATGGGGTAAACGCAAAATGGACTACCGATTGGCATCCAGATTGTGGGCAAGCGGTGGAGAGAGATGGAGTTAATCGCGATCGCCCAACAACTTGATGCTGCGATCAACGGCTTTCAATCGCCACCAGGCTATTAAGCCACAAATTGTTTTCCACAAACCTTACAGAGATAGCACTGTTTCCCCCGACGATAGCCGTTTTTCGATAGCTGGTTGGATTGGCAATGGGGGCATATCATTACTTTCATTACACTACCTAACCGCTGATCGCCGATATGCGGCTCTAAATATGACACCATCAAATCCTCAATCTGCTGCGTTAAGCGTTGGCGATGCTCTGGATCGGGGTTGCGGAGTGCTGCCAGGATAACGGCATTACTACTGTGTACACAGACTTCTGCCAGCAAATCGTGCAGTTCCTCTGATAAAGCAGGATTGTGATGCTTGAGAATACTTGCCATAAAAGCGATCGCATCTTGGGTCATACTTTCGTCAATTGACTGGAAGATCTGAGGGGCTAGATAAAACTGGACAAATACGACACGCGATACAGGTTGCTCAAACAATTTTGCAACCGATCCAACGAGAACATGAATCATTTGGCGCAGAGGTAGTTGCACTAGGGCTGGAATGTCTACTTGCGACCAAAACCCTTTCACCCGTTCCGAATGGCGGATCTCCATTGCCTTAAAAATCGCAGCTTTGTCTGGGAAAAACTGATAGAGAGAACCAACCGCCGTTCCTGCTTTGGCAGCAATCATGTGAGTTGTTGCGGCGTCATAGCCCACCTCATCAAAAACGGCAGCAGCCGCATCCAGGATCTTCTCAACTTTTTCCTTGCCCCGTTGCTGTTTAGGCTGACGACGCAGATTAATAGATGATTGGGGGCTTGACGAACGTGAATGCTCTGTCATATTTTGAATTCTACAAGCTAAAACATGACGGATTTTTCATGATTTTATCATTGGAGGATGCTATGCGAACGGACCAGTCCACGCTTGCGCGAATGATGCTTCCTGGTGCGCCCTGGTTGTTGGCGCACAAGTCGATGTTGCAGGCCAATCAGCCCCGAAAGATTTCTCTATGCGGTGTTGACTATGTGATGTGGAAGGATTCGACAGAAGAAGTCTATGCATTGCCGAACGCCTGTCCGCACATGGGGGCGATGCTCTCGGAAGGATGGTGTGAAGTGCGCAACGATGGCACAAGTACCGTTGTTTGCCCATTCCATGCGTTGCCCTTTGATGCCACAGGTTGTACAATTCTACCGGGTTCCGGTAAAAAAACATTGCCTCTATTAAACCCCCTAGAACTCATCATTCAAGGTGATTTCATCTGGTCTTACGGTGGGCACGAACCAAAAATTCCCATTCCTGCTGTGATGAATGACATTGCAGAGAAATATGACTTTGTGGGACATACGGGCGATCGCAGTGTTGAAACAGATCTGCTAACCATGCTGTTGAATATGCATGATTACAACCATCAGAACGGCACTCATCGGGATCTGTTTCGCATCACTGATGTCGAGTTTCAGCAGTTTATTGATAATGGGCTGAATTCTCATGCATTCTATGACATGCCTACTGCACCTTACACCGTGGCAGGGAAGCTGAGAAAACCAGATTTATTTTTACTCCCTACTGCAATCAAAGCACATCTGGAAAACCATTTTCCATCCTTGGTCATCTTTCATGGCGAGATGCCATTAGGAAAGGCGGCACAGTGCCATTTCTTTGTGCCAGAAGCCGAGAATCGCACTCGGACTTACATCCTGCTTTTTGGTCAAGCGAAACATTCTGCCTTTAGAGTGTTTAGTAAAACTTATCTCAAATTCGGTAAGGTGGTGATTGATCAGGACGCTGATATTTTGGGCAAGATTTATCCCAACACACCGCAAAAGATCAAACTCAACAATGAAGTTGGAATGGATTGGGTCCGCCGTAACTTTGAAAGTTTCCCCAATATTGTAGAACCTAATCTTTCCAGATAAACGCTCACTTGGCTTCACTCAATATGCTTGAGATGATTTTCTCCCCAGCTGCAAAGTATTTGCAAAACAGGTTTTAGGGTTAGACCATATTCCGTGAACGAGTATTCTACTTTAGGCGGCACCTCTGAATAGATATTTCGGTTGACAATTCCGTCTCTCTCTAATTCTCGTAGTTGCTGAATCAACATCTTTTCTGTAATCTCTGGCAGTAATCGCTTTAGTTCACTAAAACGCCTTGCTCCATCTTTGAGATGCCACAGAATGAGAATTTTCCATTTACCACCTAATACTTTTAAGGTGGTTTGCACAAATATAGTGCCTTGAGCCGGTTCATGGGTCATCTATGTTACTTTCCCATCCGTTGAAGGAGCTTACAAAAAAGTAAGTACTTCCGAAAAAGGTAGTAGGAGTATACCCTAAGCATGGTCATGGGTCGTTGATTGTGAGCGTGCTTACTGTAGTGGCAAATCACTCATGATGCATGACGAATAGCTAATGACCATCCCAAACCCTATGAGGACAAGCCAGAATGCAGGTTCAAGGTGCGATCGCCTTAGTGACAGGCGCAAACGGTGGCATTGGGCAATATTATATTCAAGGTTTACAACAAACTGGAGCCGCTCGTATTTATGCAGGTGCCCGTAATCCAGATAGTTTGAAGGATATTGCGGCAGCCGACCCCGATCGCATTATTCCAATTTCATTGGATATTACCGATGAAGCTTCGGTCAAAGAGGCAGCTGAGGCGTACTCGGATGTAAATCTCCTCATCAACAATGCGGGAGTGGGGTTTAACCAGCGGTTGGTCGCAGATGCCAACTTTGACCAGATGCGAGTGGAGATCGAAGTCAACTACTTCGGGACGTTGCGGATGTGTTTGGCGTTTGCTCCAGTTTTGAAAGCCAATGGGGGAGGAGCGATCGTGAATATGCTAACGATGCTGGCAAAGGTCAATTTTCCGCTGAATGCTTCCTACGGTGCCTCGAAAGCGGCGGCTCTGTTGGCGACACAGGGCATTCGAGCTGAACTTGCCTCACAGAAAACGTTGGTGGTTGGGGTCATGCCCGGAACGGTAGACGCCGGAATGAGTAAACACTTTCCACCCCCAAAAGTTGCGCCTGAAGAGGTGGTGCGGGCAGCACTTCAGGCCGTCGTAGATGAGGTTGAAGATGTTTACCCAGGTGAGCAGGCACAGAAAATGCAAGCACAATTACTGCAAGACCCGAAAGCGATTGAGAAGTGGATGGCAGAAATGGTATCCACTTAACCTTAATTTCGGTTCGCCCCCTCACTGATCCTGACCATGCTCCTCAAGACAAATTCTTTTCTTGTCAAAGCCACTCTGCTCCTCAGCAGTAGCCTCACCGTCATGGCAGGAGCGACGATCGCCCCAGCTCTGCCTGCCATGCGCGACCACTTCGCCGCCACCCCCAATGCGGACTACTGGGTACGGCTTGTTTTAACTGCCCCAGCGTTATTCATTGCGCTCGGTGCTCCGCTAGTAGGGACGTTAATCGATCGCTTTGGGCGGAAACCCCTTCTGGCGATCGCTGTGTTGTTGTACGGCTTGGCAGGTACTTCTGGAGCCGTATTGAACAATCTTGGCCTGATCTTGGTCGGGCGAGTGCTCTTGGGATTGAGCGTAGCAGGCATTATGACGACCGCTACGGCTCTCATCGCCGACTATTACATTGGAGCTGTTCGCGCCCAATTCCTCGGCTTTCAGGCAGCCTTTATGGGCTTAGGTGGAGTGTTGTTTCTATCACTGGGCGGATTTTTGGCAGATGTGAACTGGCGAATGCCATTCCTGATTTATCTGCTGGCCCTCTTGATTTTGCCGCTTGTAGTCTTTGTTCTACCAGAGCCTAACCAGGCAGCAGATGCTCCAAATTCGGGAATAGATGGCACTGACGTTTTTCCGTGGCAGGTTGTAGCCTTGACCTATGGTGCTGCAT
The DNA here is from genome assembly GCF_014695385.1 of Trichocoleus sp. FACHB-46. NCBI lineage: Bacteria > Bacillati > Cyanobacteriota > Cyanophyceae > Leptolyngbyales > Trichocoleusaceae > Trichocoleus > Trichocoleus sp. FACHB-46. Next base: position 17,086 of record NZ_JACJOD010000075.1, read on the forward strand.
TTCTGTCGCAGATTGTATTTTATTTAATTCCGGTGCAATTGCCGTTTTACTTAAAGCAATTGGTGAATGCGAATGCATCGCAGAGCGGATTGGCCATTGCCCTCGCCACGTTATTCAGTGCAGGGAGCGCGATCGCCTACAAGCAGATTAAAACTCGGCTTTCATATATGGGTATCTATGCGATCGCATTCTTGTCGATGGCAGTTGGCTATCTCGTGATCGGCGTCTCACCCACCTATGCCATGGTTTTAGTCGGATTGGCGATCGCCGGAACAGGGTTAGGGTTATTGATGCCGAATATGAATGTTTGCCTCACCTCTGTCACTCCTGGAAGCCTGAGAGGGCGAGTGTTGGGTGGTTTAACCACTGCATTTTTCCTCGGTCAGTTTGTTTCACCGATTCTGAGTCAACCTTTGAGTGGAGCCGTTGGCTTAGATGTCACCTATCGACTGGCAGGGGGATTGATGGTTGCAATGGGGGCGGTCGCACTGGGATTGGGTTGGCGCTGGTGGTAGAAACGTATACAGTGGCAAGCTGGTCTAGAAACATCAATCCCCGTCGGGTGGCAGCAAAATACACACCCAGTTTTGCCTGCATTACTCCCCTTAACTCGGTTTCATCTTGTGCTTGGGCGATCGCTTGAAACAGTGGCGGCAAAGGAGGGGCCATGATGATTTCCATCCAGCTTGCCAAAGGAGCAACGCAGCAAAGTGTACTCGGGTGAGGTCTATTCAACTAGCGATCGGCGGTTTAATTTAATTTCAAGGTTGTGACAAATAAACCGCTTGATCCCCCTCAATGAGCAAACAGTTCGCCAATATTGGTTGTGATTGCCTATGAGTCAGCAAACTTTTCTAAAAGTACCCTTCGTTTGGCAAGAGCCGAAGCCACTGCTTGAAGTTCCACCGCGGTTGATCTTTGAGCCAGTCAAAGCAAAGCATGGTAATCAGTTAGTACTAGTTGTTGCCCGTATCATGGCTTTATCCATGGATGCGAGTGATCAAAAAAGAGCATCAGACAATGATCCCCTACAGCGGTCGGGCGTTGCACAAAGAGCGAATGATTTAGACAGGAATCAGTACTTTCCAATGTCTCAGATAGTAGGTCAATAAGCAGATAGAGGCTTCCAGCATCTCTTGTGACTTGGAATAACAGAAGCTCTGACGATGCAGACGAGCCAGATAGTGCCGCAAGCG